>DASXEF010000949.1:0-4237 GCA_036490255.1 Kofleriaceae bacterium | reverse complement strand
GTGGTCGATCTATCAAAAGATGAAGCGCACGCAGCGCCCGTTCGACGAGATCCACGACGCGATCGGCTTCCGCGTGATCACCGACAACCAGATGCACTGCTATCAGGCGCTCGGCGTCGCGCACTCGACGTGGACGCCGATCCCCGGCCGCTTCAAAGACTACATCGCGCTGCCGAAGCCGAACCTCTATCAGTCGCTGCACACCGCCGTGATCGGCCCGAAGGGCGAGCGCATCGAGGTCCAGATCCGCACCGGCGACATGAACCTCGTCGCGGAGTCCGGCGTCGCCGCGCACTGGAAGTACAAAGAGAGCAGCAGCCGCGACAGCTCGACGTCGTTCGGCGAGGACGACAAGAAGTTCGCCTGGCTTCGCCAGCTGATGGAGAGCCACAAGGAGCTGCGCGATCCGACCGAGTTCCTCGAGTCGGTGAAGATCGACTTGTTCGGCGACGAGGTCTACGTGTTCACACCCGGCGGCGACGTCAAAGCGCTGCCGAAGGGCTCGTGTCCGATCGACTTCGCGTACGCGGTGCACTCGAACATCGGCGATCACTGCTCGGGCGCGCGCGTCAACGGCATGATCGTTCCGCTGCGCTATCAGCTGCGCAACGGCGACACGATCGAGATCATCACGAGCCCGAACCAGAAGCCGAACAAGGACTGGCTCAAGCTCGTCAAGACGGCGCGCGCGCGCACGAAGATTCGCTACCTGCTGCGCACCGAACAGCGCGACAAAGCGGTCGCGCTCGGCACCGACCTCGTCGACAAGGCGCTGCGCAAGCACGACACCACGATGTCGCGCGCGCAGAAGCAGCTCGAGGCCGCCGCGAAAGAGCTGCGCTGCCAGAGCATCGACGAGCTGATCGTGCAGGTCGGCTACGGCAAGATCACGACGCAGCAGGTGCTCGACACGCTACCCGGCGTCGCGCGCAAGACCGAAGAGATCCCCGTCGTCAAACCCGAGGGCATGCTCAAGACGCTGCTGCGCAAGGTCACGCGCCGCACGACGTCGTCGGGAATCAAGGTCGCCGGCGAAGACGACATCTTGGTCCGCTTCGCGAAGTGCTGCTCGCCGCTGCCCGGCGATCCGATCACCGGCTTCATCACGCGCGGCCGTGGCGTGACGGTGCACCGCCGCGATTGCGACAAGGGCTTGGACTTGGATCCGGATCGCCGCATCGACGTCGAGTGGGACGGCACCAGCAAGGCGCAGCACGAGGTCGCGATCCAGGTCTTGTGTACGAACAAGCCGGGCTTGCTCGCGCACATCTCGCAATCGTTCAGCGACCAGGGCGTCAACATCAGTCAGGCGCACTGCCGCACGACCGAAGACGGCCGCGCGGTGAACACGTTCCACGCGCTCGTCCGCGATCTCGATCAGCTCAAGCAGGTGATCCGCTCGTTGTCGCGGATCAAGGGCGTGTACTCGGTCGACCGCGTCGCGGCCGATCCGGTTTGAGCGCTATCGCTTCGGCGTCGGCTTGCCGGGCTCGCCGAGGCCCGCGAAGAGCTCGGTCTTCGACGCCGTCGACTTGCGAGCGAGCTTGTTCTTGCGGCGACGACCCGCCTTCTCGTGTTTGTTCTTGCGCTTGACCGTAGTCGCTTTGGTGTTCGAGGCCATGACCGGCCAGTTTCTAGCGCCCACCAGGCGCGGGTGTCAATCGTGTGCTACGTTGCTTTCCCTCGGCCAGCCCGGGGCAATGCGACGATGAAGCTCTGCCCGAAATGCCAGAAGCAATTCCCGGACGACGCCAACTTCTGTCCGGTCGACGCCGCGCGGTTGATCCCGCTGGAAGCTCAAGCGTCCGGCCAAGATAGCCTGGCGACGCGGTTCGAGCTCGGCGCCAAGCTCGGCGGCAGCCGGACCGGCGCCGTCCATCGCGCGACTGACAAGACCACCGGCACGGCGTGCGTGGTCAAGCTGGTCGCGCCGACCGTGGTCGCGCTGCCGGGCATCGCCCAGCGGCTCGAGCGCGAGCTACGGTCGCTCGAGCGCGTGCCCAGCCCGGGCGTCGCCAAGGTCATCGCGTCCGGAAAGCGCGGCGACGAGACATGGGTCGCGATGGAGCTGGTCGAAGGCGCGCACACGCTCGCCGACGCGATCACCGCGCGCGGGCCGATTCCGCCGCCGCAAGCGGCCGATCTCGTCGAGTGCATTGGCGAAGCGCTGATCGAAGCCGCGCAGGTCGGCGTCGTGCACCGCGATCTCGCGCCGAAGAACATCTTGTTCGCCGGCGGCGACGTCAAGCTCGTCAACTTCTCGCTGCCCGTGCCGCACGACAAAACGCCCGGCGTTGCCGAGTTCGTCGCGCCCGAGCAAGTCGATGGCAAGCCCGTCGATCAGCGCTCGAACCTCTACAGCCTCGGCGCGATCTACTACTACGTGCTCACCGGCGAGGCGCCGGTCGCAGATGCGCCGAAACCGCCGTCGCAGCTCGTGTCGTCGATCGCGGCGGGCTCGCCGATCGAGAACGTGATCATGCGCGCGCTCGATCGCAGCCCGACGAAGCGCTTCCTGACCGTGCGCCAGTTCATCGACGAGGTGAATCGGATCGGCCGCAGCGAGGTCATCGAGCTCGACAAGCCGATCGCGCCCGCGCCGAAACGCCCGAAGGCCGAGCTGGTCAGCACGCTGATGGGCGTCGCCAAAGGTGGCGGCGCGCTCAACTACGCGATCAAAGCGACGGCGGCTCCCGCAGCGCCGATCGTCGCGGCCGCACCGGTCGTGCAGATGCCCGCGCCGATCGCGTCGGCGCCGACGGTCGGCACCGGTGTGCCGTCGGTCGCGCCCGCCGCGCAGCCGGCGCCCGCCGCGGCGGCCGCGCCGGCGCAGGCCCCGATCGTGCAAACCGTCGTCGGTATGCCAGCGTCCACGCAATCGTCTGCGCCGCCCGATCCACGTTCACCGTGGGCCGCGCCTGCCTCCGCGCCCGCCGCGGCCACGATCGTCGGCTCGTCGCCCGTGGCAGCGGCGCCCGCTGTCGTCGCGGCGCCCGCAGCGCCCGTTGTCGCAGCACCGGTCGTCGCCAAGAAGAATGCGGAGCCCGCCGCTTCGAAAGAAGGCGGCGAAAAGAAGGGCAAGTTCCGCGAGACGATGTGGTTCAAGAAGGGCGACCTCGACACGCAGGCCGCCATCGCGGCCGCCGAGGAGCGCGCACGCACCGGCAAAGACGTCGCGAACGACAAAGCCGACTCGTTGCCGATGGACGAGCGCTACAAAGACGACGGCTCGATCACGCGCGGCGACAAAGAGAAGTACAGCCTGCGCACCGGCGGCACGCAGATGATGCAGGCCGTGCGCGGCGACATCGGCGCCGCCGCCGCGAAAGTGTCCGAAGACGAGCTGATCGGCGAGATGAAGAGCGGCCGTCGCGTCGTGATGATCGCGATCGCGATCGGTGTGATCGCGGCGATCGCGATCATCGTCATGCTCGCGAGCTGACGCTCGCCCGCGTCGGGCCATCGCCGACGCCATCGATGAGATCGATCTCACCGCGCATGCACATCGCCGCCGCTTCGGTGACGAGATCGGGATGCGGTCCCGCGACGCCGATGATCGCGACCTCGCGCGCCGCGAGCGCAGCGGGGATCGCGGGCGACGGCGCGAGCAACGTCAAGGTCGAGCGCGGACCGGCGAGCTCGAACGCGAGCTCGGCCTCACCGGTCGCGATCACGCGCAGCGGCCGCGCGCCCAAACCTTGAGCGACGAGCGCGGCGACCACGCCGCCCTGTGTCGTCGGCACCGCGCGCTTGCGCTCGAGCCAGCTCGCCCACTCGCGATCCGCGGTGACGACGATCGGCGCGAGCCCTTTGGCGACGACGATCTCGACGAGGAAGCGCGTGACCGCCGTCGCGCCGGTGATCGCGAGCGGATCGCGCGGGCCGAGCCCGGTGCGTGCGTAGAGCGTGTACGCGAGCGCGACGTCGCCGCCGACCGCCGCTGCTTGTGGCACGGGCAGCTCGAGACCGGCGGTCAGCTCGACGGCCCAGCGATGCATCACGCGAACGCGTGCACCACGTTCGCGCGCGCGCGGCGTCGGACACACGGCCGCGCCGCCGCGGCGACAGATCTCGCATTGTCCGCACGCATCGAACGCGCACGCGACGAACAGCGCGCCGCTGCTCGCGCGACCGACCAACGCACCCGACGGCTGCGTCGCGAGCACCTCGAGCTCGATCAGCTCGGGCTCGGTCTCGGCGGTACTTACCAATCTTCGCGCGTGTTGTGCGAGCGCGC
>DASXEF010000912.1:0-11820 GCA_036490255.1 Kofleriaceae bacterium | reverse complement strand
CATCGCGGTGCGCGGATCGTCGCCAGACGAGATCCGGTTCGTGCGCGGCGACATCAACCCTGATTCAAAGGTCAACATCCGTTATCCAGCCGGCGTCCGTCCCCTCGCCGCGGGCCAGACGCTCACGGGCAGCGCGGTCCTCGAGCTGCCGCTGACGTCATGGCATCCGTACGGCGAGGTGCAGCCGCTCGAAGGCACGCCGACCCGAGCCGTGCTCGAGGTCCAGATCTATCCGGCGACGACTGCGCAGGACACCGCGAAGCTCGTCGACGGCGGCACGATCCAGCTCGCGGGACGAACTGCGATGCCACTTGAGACGCTGCGCGCCGGTCCGCACGCACTGCCGGGACCGCGCTAGCTCTTCAACGAGCGGCTCGAGCTGCTGCGAGCTCGTATGCCGTGCCGGCGCATCAACTCGAAGAACGCACGGCGAGGTTTGCCGACGGCGCGTGCGGCGTGCGTGATGTTGCCGGAGTGCTCGTCGAGCGCCAGCCTGACGACACTTGCTTCGAAGCCGTTGACGAGCTCGCTCTTCGCTTCGTTCAGGTTCGTCGGCAACGTGCCGGGCGTCGTCAGTGACGATGGTGGGGGTGGCGTCGCGACCGACAGACTCGTCAATAGCGGCAGATCGGCGGGATCGACCGCGCGCGTCAGCCGCAAGCACGTCAGGTAGTGCACGCAGTTCTCGAGCTCGCGGATGTTGCCGGGCCACGCGTAGTTGCGAATCTTCGTCATCGCCGCATCGAGCATGACGATGCGCGCTAGCTCGTAGACGTTGGCGTACCAGCTCGCGTAGGCCTCGAACAGGACGTCGATATCCTCTGGACGTTCGCGCAGTGCTGGCACTTCGATCGGGATCACCCGAATCCGGAACAGGAGGTCTTCGCGAAAGCGGCCGGCGTGGACCGCTTCGACGAGGTTTGCGTTCGTTGCGGCGACGATCCGGACGTTGGCGCGTCGCGGCCGTGCCTCGCCGAGTCGCCGATACTGCTTGTCCTGAATGAAGCGCAGCAGCTTGATCTGGTTGCGTTGCGAAAGCGTGTCGAGCTCGTCGAGAAACAACGTGCCGCCTTCGGCCGACGCGACGAGCCCTTCGCTCGTCGGTCGCGCGCCGGTGAACGCACCACCGACGTGCCCGAACAGCTCGTTCTCGAATAGCTCGTCGGGAATCGACCCGCAGTTGACCGCGACGAATTCGCCGCGGGCGCGCCGGCTCGCGTCGTGAACATGCCGCGCGTAGTTCTCTTTACCGACGCCGCTCGGCCCGGTGATCAACACCTCGGCATCGGCGAGCGCGACGGTTTCGATACGCGTCAAGAGACCGCGATGCGCAGCACTCACCCCAACCCACGGTTTACCCACCACCGACACGATCATGTACCGGAGATGGAGCTAACGATCAATCCGTGATCTCCACGACACGGTGCTGATCGACATGGCACACGCCATCCACGTGGCACGCGACGTCCACGTGCGCGCGGCGATAACACGTTGATGACACACGCGAGGAACCGCGCACGTCGCTTGCTCAGTGCCGCCGCGTGGCCGACTTCGATGCTGTCAGCGACGCGACGCAAGCGATCGCGAACAAGCTGACGCAAGGCCTGGCCACGCTCGGGCAACCGCCGTGGTCGATGAGTCCGGCTCCGGTGTGCCAGATCACCGATCTGCGCACGCCGATCGGCCTGCCGCCACCCACGCCGCTGCTCACGCTCACGCTTTACGAGATCATCGAAGACCCGAGCGCGCGCAATCGGCCGAACCAGCGCACGTTCGATCGCACGACCGGCAAGGTCACGACCAAGCGCGCGCCGGTCGCGTTGCTGCTGCGCTACATCCTGACGCCGTGGGCCGCCGATCCGGTTTCGGACCAGCTCGTGCTCGGCCGCGGGATTCAGACGCTGTACGACAACGCGATCATCGGCGGCGCCGATCTCGTCGGGACGATGTTCGACGACGACGAGGCTCTCAAGATCACGATGTGTCCGATGTCGATCGAAGATCGCACGTGGTATTGGCGATCGATCGAGAGCCAGTACCGGCTCTCCGCGAACTACGAAGCTCGCGTCGTCAATATCCAGTCGAATAATCTGATCACGTCATCGCCGGTGACGAGTCGTCGCCTCGAGTACGGAGGCGATCCGTGAGTGACTTCAGCGTGATGTGGGCGGGCGCCACCGCGTACGTGCTCGACGACTTCACCGGCACGCTTCCGATCGCGCGCGTCGATGTCGCGATCGACGTCGAAGACGGCACGAGCTGGCGCGCACTCGATAACACCGCGATCGCGACGCCGCTCGGGATGTACACGTTTCCGAACCTCGAGAAGGTCGGTGTCGCGACGGGCTTGTCGGCGCGGAAGTACCGGCTGCGTGTGAGCGCGAGCGGCTACGTCCCGTATTACATCTTCAATAGCGCCGGCGTCGAAGTCGACGTGCTGCCGTACGACAACGACGACGCGCCGACGACGCTGCCGACACAGCCGACGATCATCGCGCTGTACCCGACTGCGAGCTATCCGTTCGGCAACGAGGTGCCGCTGCTGTACGGCAGCGTCGTCGATTCGTCGAGCCATCCTGTCGCCAACGCGCTCGTCGAGTGTTCGACCGAACGCGTGCTGACCGATTCCACCGGCGCATTCGTGCTGCCGATGCGCAAGAGCCCACCGGGCCAGGCGCTCGTCGACGCGAGTGACAGCACCGGCCGCACGGGTACCACTGCCGTGACGCTGCCCCAAGGGTTGGGGCAACGCCAAACCATCACCATCGCCTGAGAACAATCAATGACCCAGTACTTGAGCCCGGGAGTGTACGTCGAAGAAATCGATGCCGGACCCACGCCCATCGAAGGCGTGTCGACGAGCATCGCCGGTGCGGTCGGCGTGACCGCGCAAGGGCCGACCGACGGTAAGCCGATCCTCGTCACCAGCTTCGCGGAGTACGTCCGCGCGTTCGGCGGTGCGGTCACCGTCGACGACGGCATCAAACAGGGATTCACAGGAGGTCACTTCTGGGATTTTCCGCTTTCGGTCAAAGGCTTATTCGACAACGGCGGCCAGCAGCTCTACGTGCGACGCGTGTTCTCCTCGGGCGCGACCGCGGCGTCACAGACGCTCAAGCTTGGCGTCGTCTCCGCGATCATGCAAGACGCGGCGAGCGGCGCGACGCAGCTCAAGTTGCAACACCTGATCGGTGTCTGGAACGGCGTCGCGAATACGAAGTTGGTGGTCGGCGGCGTCAAAACCGCGATCACCGTCACTGCATATAACTCGACGTCTAATACGATCACGCTGTCGGCGCCGATCACGACTCCAGTCAGCGCCGGGCGCGACTACGTCGAGGTGATTGCACCGACCGCGCCGACCAGTGGCGCGTTCGACGTCTCGGCGCAAGCGAAAGGCGCGTGGGCAAATGGCGCGCAGGTGCAAGTGCTGCCGGCGACGCCGGTCTCGCTCAACTTGCTGCCGGCAGACGGTCAAGCATCCGCGTCGACGCAGATCGCGACGGACGCGACGACGGCGACTGACACGTTCGCCGTGCTCAGCACGACCGGATTCGCGGCCAACGATCGCGTCACCGTGACGTCATCGGGCGGTGCCATTCCGTACACGATCAAGGCGATCACCGGCACGAACGTCCAAGTCGTCGATCTCGCCGGCGCGGCGGTTTCGGTGCTGTGGAAAGCCAACTGGCGCGTCGACCGGGTTCCCACGGCATTCGTCGCCCCGACACCACCGGCGTCGGCGACGATCAATGTCTGGGGAGCCAGCCAGCTCTACGTCAACGCTCTGGTCGAGCTCGACGACACGGCGCACAAGTTCTACACGACGGTCGGTGCGATCGACGGCAAGAAGATCACCCTCAACGACACGCCGACCGGCGTCTCGCTGTTCGCCGGCATGAAGCTGCGCGTGATCGAAATGCAGATCTCGACGACCGCACCAGTCGGCGGCGGTAACCCGGCGATCACCGAGACGCTGTCTCGGCTGCGCCCCGCTGATCAGACGCCGCCGTCCGACAGCTTCATCATGACCGCGATTGCCGACACGTCGACGCTGATCGAGCTCAGCGCGCCCGCGACGTTCCCGTCGCCGTCGCTTGCAAACCTGTTGACGGTCGATCCGTCGCTCGCGCCGCCCGCACCGAACGGTCCGAGCTGGACGGTGCTCGCGGGCGGTGACGACGACTTCGGCTCGCTGAGCATCTACGACTTCATCGGCCTCGACAACGGTCCCGGCAAACGCACGGGCATCCAGTCGCTCGCAGACATCGACGAGATCGAGATCGTGATGGCGCCCGGGATGTGGGACGCCGACGTGCAATCGGCGCTGATCCAACATGCCGAGACGCTGCAGTATCGATTCGCGATCATCGATCCACCTCCGGCCGATCCGACCAGCATCACATTGATCGAAGATATCCAGTCGGTCAGAGCCGCGCTCGACTCCGAATACGCGGCGCTGTATTGGCCGTGGATCGCGGTGCTCGATCCGTTCGCGATGGAGTCGACCGAGATCGCGCCGTCCGGACACATGGCCGGCATCTACGCGCAGACCGACAACGCGCGCGGCGTATGGAAAGCACCCGCGAACGTCGTGATCGCCGGCATCGACCTCGATAACGGCAAGAACGGCCTGCAGGTCGAGATCACGAAGCGCGAGCAGGATGACCTCAACCCGAATGGCATCAACGCGCTCCGCTTCTTCCCGAATCGCGGCACGCGCGTGTGGGGCGCGCGCACGATCTCGTCGGACGAGTCGTGGAAGTACGTCAACGTCCGCCGCCTATTCATCTACGTCGAAGCATCGATCGATCAGGGCACCCAATGGGTCGTGTTCGAGCCGAACGACGAGTCGACCTGGGCGCGGGTGCGCCAGTCGATCAACGCGTTTCTGATCACGTTGTGGAAGAGCGGCGGTTTGCAGGGCGCGACGCAAGACGACGCGTTCTTCGTGCGCTGCGACAACACGACGATGAGCCAAGACGACATCGATAATGGCCGGCTGATCTGCGTGATCGGCATTGCCCCCGTCAAACCCGCCGAATTCGTCATCTTCCGCATCCAGCAGATGGTGGCGACTCAGTCTTAGTGAGGAGAGCGATCCATGGCACTCGTACCGCGCGATGATCCGTATGGCTCATATAATTTCGAAGTCACGATCGATGGCTTTAACGGCAGCATTGCCGTTCAAGAGGTCGGCGGTCTCGAGGCCGAGATCGGCGTGATGGAATACCGCACCGGCACCGAAGAGCTGCACACGCGCAAGCTCCCCGGACTGGTCAAGTACAAGGCGATCACCCTCAAGCGCGGTTTGATCGGCGACCTCGCGCTATGGAACTGGGTCCGGCAAGGCGTCGTTGGCACCGTCCAGCGCGCAAGCGGCTCGATCATCTTGAAGCGCGAAGACGGTCAGGAAGTCATGCGGTGGACGTTCGACCGCGGCTGGCCGTCGAAGTGGACCGGCCCGAGCCTCAACGCGAAGAACAACGAAGTCGCGATCGAGACGATCGAGATCCAGGTCGAGCGGCTATCCGCGGATAAACAACAACCGTCGTGATCGCATCGGCCGCCATCGCGCCGGGCCTGTATTACCAGCAGGTCACACCGCAGCCGCAGCCGCAACCGCTGCGCAGCGACATCGCTGCGTTCGTCGGGCGGACGCGGCGCGGTCCGATCGGCGTGCCCGTGCGCGTTCAAGGCTGGCGCGAGTTCGTCGCGACGTTCGGCGACGTGATCGCGGACTCCGACACGACGTACGCGGTGCGCGGCTATTTCGAAAACGGCGGCGACCTCGCGTGGTTCGTCCGGCTTCCGGACGTCGCACTCGTGATCGGCTGCGTGCCGTGGGCCGGCCCGCTCGACGCGTCGTGGGGCACGGCGTGGGATCGATTCGACATCGTCGCGTCGTCGCCGGGGCCGTGGAGCGACGGCATGACGGTCGAGCTCGCGTGGCGCGCGCCGGCACCGCCCGATCCAGCGATGTTCGACGTGCTCGTGCACACGCAAGCCGACGGCGACGAGTACCTCACGTCGATTCCAGCCGACGAGCTCGTCGACCAGGTCGCGAGTCAGTCGGCGTTCATTCGCATCGTGCCGCCGCCGAGTGCTCTACCGCCGGGCCCCGCGCTCGCGGGGCCGCGGTTGCGCGACGTCGAGGTTTCGGTGGTCACACACCCCGTCGCAGGGTGGCCGCAGTGGCTGTGGTGTCAGCTGATGCCACGCGAGCTGACGTTCGGCCAGCCGATCTCGACCAGCGAGCGCTACCACACTGCGATCGAGCAGCTCGGCGATCAGCCCGAGGTCGCGCTGCTCGCGTTTCCCGATCTCTACAACGATTTCGATTCGACCACGTGGGACGGCTTGCCGATCGCGATCTACGACCGCGCGATCGCGTGTGCCGACGCCTTGCGCGATCGGCTCGTGCTCGTCGATCTGCCGCCGAAATCCGGTCCGCCGACGGCCGCGCAGCTGGTGGCGTGGGTCGACGGCCTCGGCCGTACCGATGGCGAGCACGTCTGGCGCGCCGGCGCCGCGTATCACCCGCGAATCTGGGTCAACGATCCGCTCGGCGGGGTCGCGCATCCGCTGCGCGCGATCGCGCCGTCGGGCCACGTCGCCGGCACGATCAGCGGGATGGATCGCACACTCGGTGCGTTCATCACGCCTGCGAACCAACCGCTGATCGACGTCGCCGACATCGTCGAAGATCGCACGACTGCCGAGCACGCCGTCCTCAACGAGGGTGGCGTCAACCTGATCCGTTGCGCACCCGGCCGCGGCTTCGTCGTCATGGGTGGCCGCACGATCGATCTCGCCGACGGCTACAAGTTCGTTGCACATCGCCGGCTCGTGCATCGCCTCGTGCGAGCGATCCGCGCCGCCGCCGAGCCGCTCGTGTTCGAGACCAACGGTCCCGCGCTGTGGTTTCGCTTCGCGCGCGCCGTCACGATCGTCCTTCAGGCGGCGTGGCGGCTCGGTGCGCTCAAGGGCGACAGCGTCGATCAGGCGTATCGCGTGCAGTGCGATGCGGTGACGAATCCGCAAAGCGAGATCGACGCCGGTCGTTGTACGTGTCTGATCGCGTTCGCACCGGCGACGCCGATGGAGTTCATCTTGCTGCGCGTCGCACTCAGCCGAGACGGTTCGCTCGAGGTGCTGTCGTGAGCTTGCCGCCCGTGCTCGCCGACGCCGTGACTCTGATCGAGTCACCGCTGTCGGGCTTCAACTTCTTCATCGACCTCGACGAGCCGACCGGCTTGCCGGCATTTCAGATCGCGATGCTCGCCGTGATGGCGTCGGGTGGATTCACCGACGCCAAGGGCCTGTCCGCCGAGCTCGAGGTGCTGGCGTATCCCGAGGGCGGTGTGAACGACTACGTGCATCAGCTGCCGGTACGCCACAGCTGGGGGCGGATCACGCTGCGCCGCGGGCTGATGCAAGACACGGCATTGTGGCAGTGGTACCAGGCCGGCCTCGTCGGCTCGCTCGGCGCGCGTCGTAACGGCGGCATCACGATGCTCGACGACTCGGGAATCCCGGCGATGCGCTGGGCATTCAAGAACGGGCTGGCGACCAAGTGGATCGGCCCGGAGCTCAACGCGCAGACTGGAGCGGTCGCGATCGAGGCACTCGAGATCGCGCACGAAGGGCTCGAGCTGCAATCGCTCGCATCGGCGATCGGTGATGTCGTCGGCCTGACAGGAGTCAGCGGATGAGCGACGTCAAGATCGAGTTGCTCGAAGTGCACTTCGACGTCGTCGGTGACGACGAACAGACGTTCGTCCGCCTGTTCGAGAAGTACATCAATCGGTGGACGCGCATGCAGCGCGATGACGACAAGCGTCGCGCCGCACTCGACTCCGATCGGCTGGTCGCCGATCCGCCGCTGCGAGGTGACGCGTGAGCGACGCCGGCGCGCCAAACCGCGCGGCGTTCAAGGTGATGAGCGGCAAGAACGCGAACGCGCTCATCCCGTTCACGTTCAACCCGACCGAGATCCAGCAGAACAAACAGAACACGTTCGCCGAGATCGCGATCCCGGGACTCGTGGCGCCGCCGATCCAATACGTGCGTGGCGCGAGCGAGAAGCTCACGTTCGAAGCGCTCGTCGATACCAGCGACACGCTCGCCGATGTGCGCAGCGCGTTCGTCAACCCGATCCGCGCGTTGATGAACATCGATCCGCAGCTTCACGCGCCACCCGTGATCCAGTTCGCCTGGCTCGCGCCGACGAGCAGTAGCGATCAACAGGTGTTTCTCGACCTCAGCACGATCAATTGGGTGCTCGAGAGCCTGAACGTCACGTACACGCTGTTCACGCCCGACGGTGTGCCGCTGCGCGCGAAGCTCGGGATCACGCTCAAAGAGTTCACGACCGTCAAAGATCAGGTCGCGGCGTTCCCCAAGAATTCGCCCGACGTCGAGAAGACGTACTCGGTTCGCCGCGGCGACACGCTGTCGAGCATCGCCGAAGTGGCGTTCGGCGACGGGCGGCAGTGGCGCGCGATCGCGGATGCCAACGGGTTGTCCGATCCGCGGACGTTGCAACCGGGGATGCTGCTGACGATCCCGAGGACGACGACCTGATGGCGACGACGCAGCCCAAGGCAGATTTGCCGGATGCCCGCGCGTACGCGCCGGAAGTGCAGGTCACGGTCGATTCGCTCGAGCTCAGCCCCGGCGAGACGCTCGACATCATCGACCTGCGCGTGACGTTGCAAAAGGATCAGCTCGGCGGGTTCTCGATCACGCTCGACAACGCGGTTGCCGCTTACGAGAACCAGAACGCGAGTAGCCGCGCGACAGCGATGTTCAAGTACACCGATCGCGCGATCTTCGACATCTCGACGCAGGTCACGATCGCGATGGGCTACGCCGGCAACGTGAGCCAGCTGCTCGTCGGCGAAGTCTCGACGTTCGCGCCGTCGTTTCCGCAGAGCGGGCTGCCGATGCTCACGGTCACCGGCGCCGACCGATTGAGCCTCTTGCGCCGCGCATGCCCGGGCAACGACGTGTCGAAGGCGTTCAAGAATCTCGCGGATTGGGAGATCGCGAAGCGCATTGCCGATCGCCACAAGCTCGACTTCAACGCGACGCAGACCGGGATGCAGCACCCGATCGTGATGCAGAAAGACAAAGACGATCTCGACTTCTTGATGGAGCGCGCGAAGACGATCGGGTTCGACGTCTATATCGACGTCAACAACAAAGGCAAAGATCGGCTCAACTTCGTCAAGCCGCTCGATCAGAGTGACTCGCGGCCGGTCAAGACGTTCGACTTCGACTGGGGAACGTCGCTGCGCTCGTTCTCGCCGCAGCTCAAGGCGACGCGACAAGTCGGCTCGGTCACCGTGCGTGGCTGGGACGCGCGCACGAAGCAGAAGATCGAATACAAGGCGACCGTTGCCGATCTGCCGCGAACGCCGGGCAGTGGCGACACCGGGCCCGACAAGGCCGCCGACAAGTCGGACATGGTCGTCGACATGCCGGTGTCGAGCATCGACGATGCACGCACGCGGGCCGTCGCGATGCTCGAGCGCAAGGCGAATCAGTTCGGCACCGCGAGCGGCGAAGTGATGGGCGATCCGGACCTGCGGCCGGGATCGATCGTGAATATCGGCGGCGTCGGGCCACGATTCTCGGGCGCGTACACGGTCACGAAGACCGAGCACGTGTTCGGCGCGGGTGGCTATACGACGGGGTTCGAGGTCGAGCGCATTCGCGAGAACGCGCAAGCCACCCAGGGGAAGTCGTGAACGAGTATCGGCTCCAGGGCTTGCAGCGGCAGCTCTACGGAGTGTGTGCCGGGCTCGTCGAGGACAACGACGATCCCGAGCACGAGGGTCGCGTGCTCGTCCGGTTTCCGTGGCTCGACGACACCACGGTCAGCGATTGGTGTCGCGTCTCGCAGCTCTACGCCGGCAACGGCTACGGCGCGTTGTTCGTGCCGGAAAAGCAAGACGAGGTGCTCGTCGCGTTCGTTCACGGCGAGATGGCAGAGCCGATGGTGATCGGCGGCGTCTACAACGGCAACGACAAGCCCGCCGCGTATCACGATTCGAAAGCGAACAAAGATCCGAAGCTGATCCGCACGAAGGGCGGACACCAGATCTTGCTCGACGATGGCAGTCAGTCGAAACAAGTCGCGATCACGAGCAACGGCAAGCACACCGTCTTGCTCGACGATCAAAACAAACAGGTCCAGATCTCGTCGGCCGGCGGTCATCAGATCGTGCTCGATGACACCGGCCTCACGCTCAGCGTGAAGTCATCGACCGGCGCGAAGATCGAGATCGACGCGACCGGCAAGGTCACGATCACCGGCACGAGCGAAGTCGACGTCAACGCTCCGACGATCAAGCTGACCGCAGGGGCGATCACGCTGGCGGGGAGTGTCAACCTCGGATGAGTAAGGGGTTTCTCGGCCGCGGCTGGCGCTTTCCGATCGCACCCGATGCGACCGGCGGCCTCGGCTATACGTGCGCCGACGAGAACGTCGAGCAATCGATCCGCATCTTGTTGCTCACGCGTGTCGGCGAGCGGCCGATGCGCGGCACGTTCGGCACGCGGCTCGCCGAGATGGTGTTCTTACCCGGCAGCACGGTCAACTTGCGTCAGCTCGAGCTGGAGGTGCGCACCGCGATCACGACGTGGGAGACGCGCGTCGACGTGCTTGCGGTCGACGCCGAGCTCGACCCCGACGACGAGACGCGCGTGACGATCTCGTTGTCGTATCGCGTCCGGCAATCGAATAGCCGGCAGAGCCTCGTGTTCCCGTATTACCTGTCTCAGGCGGTGCCGTGATGGCGCTCGAGGTTTCGGTCGATACACTCGACTTCGACGCTCTCGTCGCCGAGGCGCAACGCCGGATCATCCCGCGCACGCGCGGACAATGGACGCTACACGCGCCGGTCGATCCTGGCATCACGCTCGTCGAGCTCTACGCGTGGCTGCTCGATCAACGCTCGTACTGGGCGAACCACGACGACGGCGACTACGGACGCGCATTGCTGCGCTTGCTCGGCGACGCACCGCGCCCGGCGCGCGCCGCCTGCGTGCCACTCGTCGTCGCGGCTCCGGCCGTGACGCAGATCGCCGCCGGCACGCAACTGCGGTTCGCGCCGGCCGGCACCGCGCTGTGGTTCGCGACGCGCGATGCACTGACCGCGTTGCCGCTCGCACCCGTACCGTTCGCGTTGCGCAGTGACGGGGTCGATCTATCGCTCGATCTCCGCTCGGGTCGCTCCGTCGACGTGATGAGTAATTCCGGCAGTGCGTCGCGCATCGAGGTCGACCTCGTGCTCGTCGCGGCGCTGACCGCGTCCGCCCCGAACGTCGGCGTGGCGATCGCGATCGATACCGCCGGCGATATCGAGCCGGCGTGGTCGCCCGATGCGACGACCGCGGCGCCACCGGCGACACTCGCGTTCTCGTATCGAACCGTAAGCGGCTGGAGCTCGCTCGTAGTCACCGACGGCACCGGCGGCTTGCGTCGCCCGGGCGTGCTGCAGTTCGCGCTGCCGGCCGACGCAGCGCCGATCGTGGCGACCGGAACGTGGACGTACACGATCGCGATCGCGACCGACGCGGCAACGTTCACGGCTCCACCGCGCTTGACCGCGATCGCACCGAACGCGGTGGTCGCTACCAACGCGATCGCGACGACGTACGCCGTGCCGGTGATCCCCGTGACGCTGCCAAACGCGATGATCGAGTTGCCGTCACCGCCGATCGAGGACACGGTCGCACTGTCGGCGGTCGAGCTCGACGGCGCGACGTACGCGTGGCAGCCGGTCACCGACTTCACGACCGCGGCGCCGG
>DASXEF010000217.1:0-7140 GCA_036490255.1 Kofleriaceae bacterium | reverse complement strand
GACGGTGACGTAGTACTGCACCTGGATCTGCACGAGCCCGTTGCCGATCGGATCCGGCGTGATCTCGGGACAGTGATTCGCGCGGAACGGATCGATCTGCTCCCACGCGAACGCGTACTGCGCGTTGTTGCCGACGAACTGATCGAAGTCGACGGGCGTTGAGAACCACGCGGTCTCGCCGGCCATCGACGTCAGCTGCCAGTGCACGTTGCTGTCGAGCTGCTGCCAGATGTCGGTGTTCGGAATGTCGGTCACGCCGGGCTGGTAGACCTGGAAGCACAAGTCGTTGCGCGAATCGAAGCTGCGCGCCGCCGAATCGAGCGTGAAGCCTTGGTTGGCGTCGTTGCCGCCGGCGCACGCGTCGGTCGCGAATTGCGACAGCAGGGTCGTCGCGTCGCCGAGCCAGGCGGGCCGCGTCTCGATCGGGAAGCTGTAGTTCGCGCTGGTGTTCGAGTCGTACGCGTCGCAGCCGGAAGCGTCGGTGTTCTCGAACCACACGACGATCTGCGACGCGCCGTCGGGCGGAATCGTGAAGCTCGCCCTACCGGTCGCGACGCTCGCGATGATCTGCTCGGGCGCGTTCGTGAACACCACGTGCGCGGCGATGTCCCAGCCGGCGCCGCGGCAGGTCGGCGAGCGCGACGCGTCGTACGTGATCGTTGCGGTGCCGCCGGGGACGAGCACGCCGGAGCGCGTCGCTTGCCAATCGGCGGTGAACGCGAGCGTGCCGCTGCGCGGATCGCTCGGCGGCTGGCACGTGCCCTGCGCGTCGCTCTCCCAGATCGAGAAGTCGTTGTCGTCATCGAGCGCGTAGCTCGCGCCGGCGTCGATCACGCGGTTGTGATCGAACACGCGCACGCCGTTGTCGACCACGTACGGGATTGCCTGCAGCGTCTCGCCGATCGGCGCGTCGAACGTGACCGTCCACATCGAGGATCCCGGCGGTGCGCCGGCGATCGCGACCGCGTCGCTCGCGGCGGACCACGTCGCGCCGGTCTGATACAGCACGCTCGGCGTGGCGCTGCCGGCGGTCTCGATCGTCGCGACGAACACCCAATCGGAACCGTCGGTCTCCCAGTCGCCGCTGCCGGTCGAGCTCAGATCGACGCGCAATAGCTGGCGCAAGATCACGTTGCAATCGTGATCGGCCCGGTCGGAGCCTCCTTCAGCGGCGAGAGCCTCGGCGGTTGACGGGGAAGCCACGGGCGACGAGCAGGCGGCGAGCGCGACGGCAACGACGAGACAACGCACGCGCGCGATGTCTCCACGGTTCGTGCCAGCGTTCGCGTGAACGCTTCCCGGCGGTTACGTTTCGGCCGCGTTGCGATCGGCAACGTCACCGCGGCGGGAATGCACCGGTCGCGGCGAGCAGATCGAGCTCGGCCTGGCGATACTGGTCTTCGGCGAGCAGCGCTTGCGTCGCGGCGTCGAGCTGGCCTTGTTGCGCGGTCGTGACGTCGAGGCTCGTCGCGGTGCCGGCTTTGAAGCCGGTGACCGCGAGATCGAGCACGCCCTGCGCGAGCTCGCCGGCGTTGCGCGCGGCGTCGCGGGCGCGGCGCGTATCGTCGACGGCGGCGCGCGCGGTGCGGACTTCCGAGCTCGCCTCGCGATCGGTCGCGGCGTCGCGCTCCGCCGATTCTTCGAGCAGCGCGTGGTGCTGCTCGTGCTCGCCGTGCCGGTAGCCGCCGTCGTAGATCGGCATCGTCAACGTGACGCCGAGCTCGTAGCCGAATCGCGGGATCGGCGCGATCGCCGGATCGGTGTAGAACGCGTCGACCTGCAGGCGCAGCGACGGCAGCCAGTCCCACCAATCGTGAGCGCTCGACCACGTCGCGGCCTCGTGTGCGCGCAGCGCGGCGATCACATCGGCGCGGCTCGCGATGCCCGGGCCGTCGTGCGGCTCGCCGAGATCGGGCTCGCTCGCCGCCGCGCACGGATGGTCGCCGCCGACGATCACGCCGAGCGCTTGTTCGGCGCGGAGCTTCGCGGTGATCGCGGTCGCGACATCGGCTTCGTCGGTCGCGAGCTGGACTTCGGCGCGCTTGACGTCGAGGTCGTTGCCGACGCCGGCCTGATGACGCCCCTGCGTGAAGTCGACCTGCGCCTTGGCGGCGTCTCGCGCGTGCGTCGCGATGTCGAGCTGGCGCTCGGTCGTATACGCCATGAAGTACGCGCGCGCGGTCGCGATCGCGACGTCGCGCTTCGTGCTGTCCGCTTGCTCGGCCGTGACGTCGACTTGATCGCGCGCGCGCTTGCGCTCCGCGATCGCGTGCAGATCGACGATCGGCGAATCGACGGTGACGTCGGCCATGAAGCTGTTCGCGTCGGCTTGCAGGTTCATCGCGACGTAGCGATTGCCTTCGAGCCGCGTGTACGTCGCGTTCGCCGCGAGCTGCGGCAACAGCGCCGATGTCGCCTGGCGCAGCAGGCCGTCGACACGCTCGATCTCGAACAACGCGACCTTGCGATCCGGGTTGTGCGCGATCGCGCGCTTGATCGCATCGCCGAAGTTGATCGGCTCGGCGGGATCCGCGCTCGCCACCACCGAGAGCAGGCTCGTCGCGACGAGCCACGACTTCACGTCGGGCCCCCGGCGCCGCTGCCGGCCGCGGGCGGCGTGCCGGTCGGGGTGGTCGCGCCGCTGCCGGCGGGATACGTCGGCGGCGGTGCCGACGAGCCGGCGGGCTTGAGCTCGTTCGCGCGCTGCACGGCGTCGTTTTGCTCGTCGGTGCTCGCGCCGGAGATCGCGCCGGTCGATTTGTCGCCCGCGGCCGAGCCTGCGGCGGAGCCGGCGCGCTTGTCTTTGTCTGGCTGCGGCGGCTTGGCGCGCACGCGGCCGCCATCGCGCAGCTCGTCGCTGATCCGGGCGGAAATCTGATCGCCGACGTGCACCCCCGCGACGACGCGCGCGGTGCGGCCATCGTCGTCGGCGATCGTGATCTTCGTGAAGTGCGCGACGCCGTCTTTGATCAGCGCGACCTCGGGCTTGCCGTCGATCAACGCGACCGCATCGGACGGGATCAACACGCCTTCGGCGGCGGGCACGTCGAGCGACACCGTGACGTACAAGCCGGGATAGAAGTGACCGCCGGGGTTGTCGAGATCGATCTCGACCCACATCGTGCGCGTGCGCAGATCGAGATCGGTCGGGATGCGGGTGACCTCGCCGGCGATCGGATGCGTCGGATCGTCGTCGCGCACGATCGACGCGTGATCGCCGACGTGGATGCCGGTCGCGTCGCGTTGGCCGACGTAGACGACGATGCGCACGCGCGATAGATCGGCGATGTCGACGAGCGGTTGCGCGGCTTGCGTCGAGCCGGTCGGTGCCGGCATCAGCGCGCCGACGTCGACGTAGCGTTGCGTGACCGTGCCGGCAAACGGCGCACGGATCGCTTCGAAGCCCTTGAGCGCCTCGAGCCGGTCGACGTCGGACTGCGCCTGTTGCACGTTCGCATCGGCGGTGTCGAGGTCTTGTTGCGAGACCAGGCCTTTCGGCACGAGCGGGCGCAGGCGGTTCGCGATCGCGCGCTTCGTGCCGAGGTTCGCCTGCAACGGCCGCAGCTGCAGCTCGGTCTCGGGCGTCGTCACGCGGCCGAGCACCTGATCTTTGTCGACCTTGTCGCCGCGATCGACGGTGAGCTCGGCGAGGTAGCCCGACACGCGCGCGTACACGACCGCGAGTCGCCACGCGCGGACGTCGCCGGGCAGCACGACGGTGCGCGTCGGTGGCGCCTTCGTCGCCGTGGCGACGGTGATCTGCGGACCCTGCGCGAGCGCGTCCTCGCGCTGCTTGCGCTCGTCGGCATCGGCCTTCGTGTGGTGGTGGCGCAAGAGCACGACGAACAGCGCCATCGCGACCACAGCAGCGATCCCGACGACGAACAAGATCAGCTTCGCGCGTTTCGATGACGGCTTGCGCGAGCCGCCATGCTCGTTGCCATGGTCGCGGTCGTGGCCGCCGCGCTCGCGCCGCGGCCGTTGCTCGTGCTGCTGCGGCGGCTTGTGGCGCGGATCGGCGCGACGCTCGTCGTTGTGACCGCTTTGGTTCTTGGCGTGACCGTTGTCGTGCGGCTTCGCGTGATCGTCGTGAGGCTTGGCGTGATCGCGGCCGTCATCGCGACGCTGGCCGTTGTGGTTCTTGGCGCGATCGTTACGATCGTCGCGTTGGTCGCCGTTGTGATGACGGCCGTTGTTGGCGTTGTCGCTGTTATCGCGTCGCGATCGCGGGCGATCGCGGTTGTCGCGGCGATCGTCGTTGCGGTCGCGGCGTTGGTTGGTACGGCCCGGCTTCACGCGTCCTCCTGGTCGTCGACTTCGGCGTCGGCGTCTGCGAGCTTCTGGTCGAGCGCGGGCTTCTGCGGGCTCGGTCCGCGCAGCAGCGTGTATGCGGTCGGCACGAAGAACAGCGTCACGAACGTCGCGACGGTGAGCCCGCCGATCACGGCGCGGGCGAGCGGCGCGTTTTGCTCGCCGCCCTCGCCGAAGCCGAACGCCATCGGCAACATGCCGAGGATCATCGCGCCCGCAGTCATCAGTACCGGGCGTAGGCGCGTGCGGCCGGCTTGCTTCGCCGCTTCGAGCGCGTCGATCGAATCGTCCGCTTCTCGGACTTCGTTCGCGAACGAGACCAGCAAGATGCTGTTCGAGGTCGCGACGCCGATCGACATGATCGCGCCCATCAGCGACTCGACGTTGAGCGTCGTGCCGGTGATCGCGAGCATCAGCATCACGCCGCACAACGCGCCGGGCACCGCGACGATGATCACGAGCGGATCGGTGAAGCTCTGGAACAGAACCACCAGCAGCAGATAGACGAGCATTGCCGCGAGCACGACGCCGATCTCGAGCTTGTGGAACGACGTGCGCATGCTGTCGCTCTGGCCGCGCACGTGGATCTGCGTCGCGGCCGGCAGCTTGCCGAGGCTCTTGACCACGTCGTCGATCGAATCGGCGACGCTGCCGAGATCGCGATCGTCGACCGACAGCCGCACCTCGAGCACGCGCTGCACCATGTCGTGGCTGATCAGCGACGCATCTTGCGACGGCGTGACCGACGCGACGTCGCCGAGCTCGCGCGCGACCGCTTGCGTCGGCGCGAACGGGCTGTCGCTATCGAACCCTGGGATCGTCGTGCTGCCCGAGCCCTTTTGCACCGAGCTGCTGCCGCTCGACACCGGCGTCGCGAGCAGCGCGCCGACCGAAGCCGCTTTCGCGATCGGCGTCTGGACGACGACGAAGTAGTTCACTGCGGTCTGCGGCGACAGCCAGAACGACGGCGCGACGAGCTGACTCGACGACAGCGACACCAGCATGCTGTTCGCGACGTCGCGCTGGGTGAGCCCGACCTCGGCGGCGCGCTGGCGATCGACCTCGACGTGCAGCGCCGGGTGATTCAACGCCTGCGCGATGTGGACGTCGACCGCGCCCGGAATCTTGCGGATCTCGTCGCGCAGCTTCGCCGCGATCGGGATCAGCGTATCGAACTTCGGGCCTTCGACCTCGACGTCGATCGGCGCGGGCAGCCCGAAGTCGAGCACCTGCGTGATGATGTCGGCGGGCTGGAAATAGAACAGCACGCCGGGGAACGCGTCGGCGAGCTGCGCGCGCAATTGCCGCTCGTAGCCGAGCGTCGAGCCGTGCGGCTCCTTGAGCGCGACCAAGACGTCGGCGTCTTGGCCGCCGAGGCTATCGGTCTGGACGAACGCGAGGTTGTAGACGGTCGGGATGCCGATGTTGTCGTCGATCGTCTGGATCTCGTCGGCGGGGACGATCGCGCGGATCTTCGCTTCGACCGACGTGATCAAGTGCTCGGTCTCTTCGATCCGCGTGCCGAGCGGCGCGCGCACGTGCAAGCGCATCTGGCCGGCGTCGACGGTCGGGAAGAAATCGGTGCCGATCACGAACGCGAGCGCGAGCCCGAGCGCGGCAACCAGCGCGCCGCACGTCACCGCGAACGCGCGATGCTCGAGCACGAGATCCAACACGCCGCGGTAGAAGTCGCGCAGCTTGTCGAAGCCGCGATCGCGCGCGCGATTGGCGCGGGCCCACCAGCCATCGCCTTCGGGCTCGAGCGGCTCCTTGCCGAGCAGCTTGTCCGACAGCGCCGGCACGAGCGTGCGCGACAACAGATAGCTCGCCATCATCGAGATCACGACCGACAGCGCGAGCGCCGAGAACAGATAGCGGCCCGGCCCGGTCAGCAGCACGACCGGGAAGAACACGACGCAGATCGTCGATGTCGCGGCGAGCGCGGGGATCGCGATCTGCGACGCGGCGTCGAGGATCGCGCGCGTGAGCGACTTCTTTTCGTCCGCGTGCCGGTTGCGATTGATGTTCTCGATCTCGACCGTCGCGTCGTCGACGAGCATGCCGATCGCGAGCGCGAGCCCGCCGAGCGTCATCACGTTGATCGTCTGGCCGAGCGCGTACAGCCCGATCAACCCGACCGCGATCGACAGCGGGATCGACGTCGACACGATGAGCACGCTGCGCCAGCTGCCGAGGAACACGAGCACCATCAGCGAGACGAGCACCGCGGAGATCGCCGCCTCGCGCACGACGCCGTTGATCGCGCCGTGCACGAACACCGATTGATCGAAGTCGATGCGCAGCTCGAGGCCGTTCGGCGCGGCGGCCTTGATCGAGGGCAGCGCGTCGCGCGTCGCGTCGACGACCGCGAGCGTGGACGCGCCGGCCTTCTTCAAGATCGCGAGGTAGCTCGCGCGCTTGCCGTCGACGCGCACGATGTTCTGCTGGACCGCGAACCCGTCGTGCACGTGCGCGACGTCGCCGAGCCGCACGATCGCGCCATCGGAGAGCGCGAGCGGCACGTCGGCGAGCTGCTCGACGCGCTGCGGGCTGTTGTTGACCGTGACGTCGTACTCGGTGTGCCCGATGCGGATCGTGCCGGCCGGCGTGATGAGGTTCGACGCGAGCACCGCGTTGACCACGTCTTGCGGCGACTGCCCGCGCGCCGCGACCGCATCGGGATCGATGTCGATCATGATCTGGCGCTGCTTGCCGCCGTACGGCGCTGGCGTCGCCAGGCCGGGGATCGTGAACAGCCGCACGCGGATGAAGTTCAGCGCGTGGTCGTAGATCTGCTGCTCGGTGAGCGACGGCGACGACAGCGTCAGC
>DASXEF010000791.1:0-2003 GCA_036490255.1 Kofleriaceae bacterium | reverse complement strand
ACGTCGCCGCGGCTCGCGATCGCGTCGGGCGAGCAGCGCGGCGGCGTCGATCTGGCGCTCGATGCGGGCGGCACGATCGTGCGCGGCACCGTCAGCGACATCGGCGGCGGCCCGATCGCCGGCGCGCACATACGCGCGCGGCCCGATAGCGTGCGCGCACTCGACGGCGGCGTGTTCGTCACCGCGACGCACGCCGACGGCACGTACGAGCTGTCGCTGCGCGACGGGCCGTATTCACTCACCGCGTCGCACGATTCGTACGCGTCGAAAGAGAAGAGCGTCGAGGTCGCCGGCAAGCCGCTCGTCGCCGACTTCAAGCTCGTGCCGGGCTCCGTCGTGCGCGGGATCGTGATCGCGCGCGATACCAACAAGCCGGTACCGCACGCGATGATCATGGCGTCGCACTCCGATCGCGGCATGGGCGCGCCGGTCGCGACCTCCGGCGACGACGGCACGTTCACGCTGACCGAGCGCGAGCCCGGCGCGACGACGATCTCGGCGAAGGCGCCCGGCTACGCGACGCTCGCGCCGACGACCGTGCGCCTCGGGATCGGCGAGCAAGTCGACGGCGTCCGCGTGCTCGTCGATCGCGCGTTCTCGATCAGCGGCCGCGTCGTGCAGAAAGGCGGCACGCAAGGCGTGGCCGGCGTGATGATCGGCGCGGCGACGCTCTCGGGCGACGCGAGCATCGCGCCGGAGCCGACCGAAGCCGACGGCGCGTTCGAAGTCTTCGGGCTCAAGCCCGGCGCGTACTTGATGTTCGCGATCACGCCGGATGCGATTCCGGATATCGGCAAGCAGGTCGCGATCGTCGACAAGGACGTCACCGGCGTCGAGCTCGAAATGGATCGCGGCACGTCGCTCGCCGGCCGCGTCGATCCGCCGGGCGAAGCACAGCTCTCGCTCGAGCTCGCCGGTGACGTCGGGCTCGGCAACATCATCCAGGCCGCGAAAGTCGCGCTCGTTCACGGCGACGCCGATGCGACCGGCGCGTTCAAGCTCGAGCACGTGCCGGCGGGCGCGTTCAAGCTGTCCGCGCGAAGTCGCAGCGGCCCCACCGGAAAGCTCGACGTCATCGTCACCGGCGTCGATCAGACCGGCCTCGTCGTCAAGCTCGAGCCGCGCGGCTCGATCGGCGGCACCGTGGTCGATACCGACGGCACTCCGGTCGGCGGCATCAAGGTCACCGCGTCGCCGGGCGAGCACGAAAAACAAGCGACGGTGACGATGGGCGAGACCCACGCGACCGCGACCACCGGCAACGACGGCGCGTTCCAGCTCATCGGGCTCGATCCCGGCAACTACGACGTCGAGGCCGGCGCGTGGGACGACATGACGAAGCAGAAAGACAAAGTCAGCGTCGATATCGTCGACGCGGCGGCGAAGACCGGCATCACGATCACGGTCGAAGCGAGGAACGGCATGATCCGCGGCACCGTCACCGAAGGTGGCAAAGCCGCCGGCGATGCGTGGGTGACCGCGCGCAGCGAGAGCAAAGGCTCCGACAGCGACAGCACGGCGTGGTGGCAGCCGTCGTCGGAGCCGGTGCTCACCGGCGAGGATGGCGCGTTCGCGATCCACGGCCTCGCCAAAGGCGCGTACACGGTCGTCGTCGAGGGCGCGAACAGCTCGTCGCGCGCGCAACAACCGCACGTCAACACCGGCGATACGATCGCGATCCAGCTCGAGCCGCTCGGCACGTTGACCGGCCACGTCACCGCGAACGGCACGCCGGTGACGAGCTTCGAGCTCGAGTGCAAAGGTCCGACGGGGCCGGTCGATCATTCGTTCACGACCGCCGACGGCTCGTACGTGCTCGATCACCTCGCGCCCGGGTCGTACTCGTGCACCGCGACGTGCGAGACCGGCACCGCGACGAGCTCGGTGACCGTGCCGGCCGATTCCGCGACGTTGGACCTCGCGCTCGCGACGTGGGGCCTCGTCACCGGCACGGTCGTCAGCGCGTTCGACGGCTCGCCGGTGCCGGGCCTGAACACGATCCC
>DASXEF010000718.1:0-6414 GCA_036490255.1 Kofleriaceae bacterium | reverse complement strand
CGCAGCGACTGCCAGATCTTCGTGCCCGACATGCGCGTATCGAGGCAACATGCCCGACTCTGGCGGACCGGCGAGGCGTGGACGCTCGAAGATCTCGGCTCGAACAACGGCACGTACATCAACGGCATCAAGCTGCAGTCGGCGACGACCCTCAAGCACGACGACGAGATCACGATCGCGAACAACCGCATTCGCGTCGAGGCGACCGAGCCGTCGACCGACGCCCCGAAATATCCCGAGGGCAACGTCGCGACGATCATCGACGTCGGCTCGCAGTCGCTGATCCGGCCGCGCGAGGACAGCTCGGGCCGCATGCAGATGCTGAGCAGCGGCATGATCAGCGTCGCCGATCAAAAAGCGGTGCGCTTGATCGAGCGCAAGCTCGACGCGCTCGTGCACCTGCTGCACGCGACCGCATCGTCGGATACCGGCGACGCGCTACTCGAGAAGCTGGTCGAAGCGCTGCTCGACGTGTTCCCGCAGGCCGACGACGTCGGCGTGTTGGTCGAAGACGAGCGCACCGGTGATCTCCGCGTCCAGGCGCAGCGCCATCGCCGCCGCACCGCCGGCACCGGCACGTCGCCGGGGAATACGAGCTCGTCGAGCGTGACCGGCGACGAGGCGACGAAGCTCGAGTCGTCGTCGAGTGATGGCCTCGGCCGGCCGTACGGCGGTCAGCTCAAAGTACCGGGCACGATCATCCAGCACGTCGTCTCCGATCGGCGCGGCGTGTTGCTCGGCGACGCCTCCGACGACGAAGAGGCGGTCGGCACGCGCATGGGCGCGCCGCTGATCTATCACGGCGCGCATTACGGCGTGGTCTACGTCGAGAGCGGCCAGTCGACGTTTCGCCAGGAAGACGTCGACCTGCTGCAGGCGATCGCGACACAAGCCGGCCTCGCGATCCACGCGACGCGCGTCGCATCGCAGCTCGTGCAACGCGAGCGGCTCGAGCGCGATCTCCGCGTCGCGCGCCAGATCCAGCGCTCGCTGTTGCCGCCGCACGTGCCGCAGGTCGTCGGCCTCGACTTCGCGGTGCACTACGAGCCGGCGTATCAGATCGGCGGCGACTTCTACGACTTCATCTGGCACGACCCGTCGCACCTGGGGCTCGCGGTCGGCGATGTCGCCGGCAAGGCGATCAGCGCGGCGCTGTACATGGCGCGGTTGACGTCGGAGCTGCGCTCGCGCGCCGCGATCGCGCGCACGCCGGCGCGGTTGCTCCGTCGCGTCAATCAAGAGATCGCGCAGCTCGGCGAAGACGGCATGTTCGCCACGCTCGTCTACTGCATCTACGACCTCGACAACCGCTCGCTGGTGTTCACCAACGCCGGCCACTGCGTCCCGCTGTTGCGCCGCGGCGATCGCGTGTTCCCGCTCCAGGCCGAGCGCGCGCACACCACGCCGCTCGGCGTCGTCGGCGAGCTCGAAGCCGGCGAAGCCCGCGTCCAGCTGCACTCCGGCGACATGCTGATCATGGTCTCGGACGGCATCCTCGAGTCGCGCGACGCGCGCGGCAACGAGTACGGCCTCAACCGGCTGTCGCGGCGCATCCGCACCGCCCGCGGCACGTGCGAGGACGTGATCAAGGCGATCCTCGCCGACATCGATTCGCACGCGCCGGAGCAGGCCCAGGGCGACGACATGACGATTCTGGCGATGTCGATCGATGCCCGCCGCGCCAAGCGCAAGACCACCACGCTGCCCGGCGTCGCGGTCGAGGCGACGGCCGAGCGCGCCCCGACGCCTCAGCCGATTCACGACGAAGACTCGAACCCGCACTCGGAATCCGAAGGCGACAGCGAGACGACCGACCTGCCGCCGGTCGATCCGCAAGACGAGCCCGACGACGGCAGCGACGGCAGCGACTGAGCTAGCCAGCGGCAAGCGGAGTCGCCGCCGCGACCGTCGTGCGCATCGCTGCGCTGTCGGGAGGTTGCCGATCGAATCGTTCACGCGGGGTTACGACGCCCCGACGGCGGGGCCGCTCCACGATGGCGCCGCATGAACAACACGATTTCGCTCGAGCTCCTGGCCGCCGTCACGGGTGGCTGCCAGACCGGCACCTCGCCGATCATCCCCGAGGATGGCGGCATCGTCGGCCCGATCGGCTCGCCGACGCCCAACTTCGGTCGCCGCGGCAAAGGCCCGATTCCCGAGAGCGGCGGCATCGTCGGTCCGCTCGGGTCACCGACGCCGTTCTGACCGCTTGCCAAGGCCCTAGACCTCGTGCCATAAGGCCCGTCCCGGAGTCGTTTATGGCCAAGAAGGGCAAATCAGGTCGCGAGCTCATCCGCCTTGTATCCACGGCGGATACCGGCTTTTTTTACACCACGTCGAAGAACCGCAAGCGCACCCCGGACAAGCTCGTGCTGAAGAAGTACGACCCGGTCGTTCGCAAACACGTCGAGTTCAAAGAGTCCAAGATCTAACGTTGTAGGGGCCGTCATGTCGCGCGTTTGCCAAGTTACCGGGAAGTCTCCGCTCATGGGCTCGAACGTGAGCCACTCGAACCGCCACACCAAGAAGCGGTTCGAGATCAACCTGCGCTCGAAGCGCTTCTTTCTCGAAGACGAGAAGCGCTGGGTCACGCTGCGCGTCTCGGCGCGCGGGATGCGCGTCATCGATCGGCTCGGTCTCGCGACCGTCGTCGCGCAGCTTCGCGCGCGCGGCGAAAAGATCTGAACGCCTCGCGGACGCTGGGCGCGGCGGTGCTCGTCGCCGCCTGCGTTCACAAGCCTCCCGGCGCGTATGTCGCGCCGATTGCCGCGGTGACACGCGCGGTGGCCGTCGGGCCGATTCGCGCCGTTGCCGGCGACGGCACGCACGTGTTCGTCGCATCGGGCGAGTCGCTCGCGTGGGGCGAGCACAGCGTCGCCTTGCCCGGCACGATCGGTCCGATCGCGAGCGGCGAGCATCTGGTCGCCGCGACGCTGTCGCTCGGCGGCAGCGCGAAGCTCGCCGGCGCCCAGCTCGCGATGCGCGGCGAACCCGGCAGCGTCGTCGCCGCGTTCGACGTCGCGACCGGCGCCGCGGCGTGGCACCTGACGCTCGATGCGACCGAGTACACGATCGCGACGTCGATCGCCGCCGTACCCGACGGTGGCTTCGTCGTCGCCGGCAGCTTCGGCGGCACGCTACGCGCCGGCACCGCCGTGGTCTCGAGCGCGGGCAAGTCCGACGGTTTCGTCGCGCGCATCACGCCGGCCGGTGCGATCGCGTGGCTCGTGCGGCTCGGCGGCATGGGCGCCGATGCGGTGCAAGGCGTCGCGGTCGGCGGCGATCGCGTCGCGATCACCGGCACGTTCACGACGGGCGCCGAGCTCGGCGGCATGCCGCTCCCCGCGTTCGACGAGCGCTCGTTGTTCGGCGATGACTTCGTCGCGGAGCTCGATCTCGCGACCGGCGCGCGCAAGTGGTCGACGACGTTCGGCGGCCGCGGTGACGATAGCGCGACCGGCGTCGCGATCGCCTCGAGCGGTAACGTCGCGGTCGCGGCAAACCTGCGCGGTACGATGCGCGTCGGCATGCACGAGCTCAAAGCGAACGGCGCGAGCGACGGGCTCGTCGTGTGGCTCTCGCCCGCCGGCGAGCTCGGCGCGACGACGATCCTCGGCGGTCCCGACTTCGACGGCACGCGCGCGATCGTCGCGGTCGGTAACGACGCGATCGTCGGCGGCTTCTTCTCGGGCACGATCGCGCTCGGCTCGGCCTCGCTCGCCGCCGGCGGCGGCGACGACGCATACCTCGCCGAGATCACACCGGCCGGCGCCGTCGTGCGCGCGTGGCAGGTCGGCGGCGCCGGGCGCGAAGAGATCGCGAGCCTCGCCGCACTCGCCGGCGGCTTCGTCGCCGGCGTCGCACACACCGCCGAGCTCGTCGTCGACGGTGTCCACCTACCCGCGCCTGCCGATCCGATGCTCGGTGCGGCGCTCGTGATCCGCAATGCGCCGTAAAGGTCACTTCGGCGTCGATGCGCCCGCGATCGTCGCGATGTTCGCGGCGATGGTCGTCGCCGGCATCGCCGCGGAGCTCGTGGGAATCGCGTGGCTCTCGGTCACCGGCGCATGGCTCGCCGGCTTCGGCCTGCTGTGCGGCGGCTCGTACTTGTACGCGACGCTGCGCGGCAAGCACGTCGTATGGGCGCGCCTGCTCGACGAGCTCGCGCTGCGCGGCGACGAGACCATCGTCGATGTCGGCTGCGGCCGCGGCGCCGTGCTCTTGCTCGCCGCCGCGCGCGTGCCGAATGGCAAGGCGATCGGCGTCGACATCTGGGCGACGCGCGATCAGTCCGGCAACGCCGAAGCCGCGACGCGCGAGAACGCCGCGCTCGAAGGCGTCGCCGATCGGATCGAGCTCGTCACCGCCGACATGCGGACGCTGCCGCTCGCCGACGCGAGCGCCGACGTGATCGTGTCGAGCCTCGCGATCCACAACGTGCCCGGCGCCGCCGAGCGCGCAAAGGCGATCGCCGAGATCGCGCGCGTCGTGAAGCCGCACGGCCGCGTCGTGATCGTCGACATCAACTTCACGCGCGCCTATGCCGCCGAGCTGGCCGCGCACGGCGTCGACGTCGCGACGCGCGGGCTCGGTCCGCGATTCTGGTTCGGCGGCCCGCAGGTCGCGGCGCGCGCCGTGATCGGCACGAAGCGCTAGTCGGCGCGGTCGCTGTCGGGGTTCATCAGGCTGGTGCTCCACCGCTTCACCGCGGCCGTGCACGCGGACTTGGTGGGAAACGTCGCGCCGGTGTCGAGCGTCTGGTTCGGCGGCTTCGCCGTCCACTTGTTGCCGACCAGCTGGCACGTGCCGCCACCGGTGACCATCGCGAGATCTGCGAGCGAGAGCTTGTCCATGCCGCTGCGAAGTGCACGCGCGATGCCCTCGCCGCGGCGCGCGATCTCGCGACGTTAGCGCTGGTCGCCGCGCGAGCCGCGGCAAGCGAGCCGGCCGTCGCGCGCGGTTGACGCTCAAACCTCGACGAGCATGCGCTCTGGCGACTCGAGCCGATCTTTGACCGCGACCAAGAAGCTGACGGCTTCGCGGCCGTCGACGACGCGGTGATCGTAGCTGAGCGCGACGTACATCATCGGCCGCACGGTCACGGCGTCACCGATCACGACCGCGCGCTTGACGATGTTGTGCATACCGAGGATGCCGGATTGCGGATAGTTCAGCAGCGGCGTCGACATCATCGAGCCGTAGATGCCGCCGTTCGAGATGCTGAACGTTCCGCCGGCGAGATCGGGCAGCGCGAGCTTGCCGGTGCGCGCGCGATCGGCGAGCTCGGCGATGCCGCCTTCGACCTCGGCGAAGCTGCGCGAGTCGCAATCGCGCAGCACCGGCACGACGAGCCCTTTCGGCGTCTGCACCGCGATGCCGAAGTCGTAGTGCTTCTTGTAGACGATGTGGCCGCCGATCACCTCGGCGTTGACGCCGGGGAACAGCTTGCACGCGGCCACGCACGCTTTGACGAAGAACGACATGAAGCCGAGCTTCACCTTGTGCTGCTTCTCGAACGCGTCCTTGTACTTCGCGCGGAAGTCCATGATCGCGGTCATGTCGACTTCGTTGAACGTCGTCAGCGACGCCGACTCGTGCTGCGCCTGCACGAGTCGCTCGGCGACGCGCTTGCGCAGCGGCGACATCGCGACGACCTCGTCGCGCTGATCGACGTGCTGGAGGCGATCGAGCTCGGAGGGTCCGCTCGCGACAGCGCCCTGCGACGTCGCTGGTTGCGGGCGCGGCAGCGCGCCGTGCTCGCGTGCACTCGCGCGCTGCGACGGCGTCAGCCGCAGGAGCGCGTCGCGATCCAACGACTCGCCGTTCGACGGCGCAGGCGTTGGCGCTAGCTGCGGCTTCGCGACTTGCGTCGTCACCGGCGGTTGCGCCGGCGCGGTGACGACTGCGGGCTGCTTCGGAACTTGCGCGCTCGGCGGCGCCTGCACGCTCGCTGCAGACGCGGTCGGCGCCGGCTTCGCAGCGGCCTTGCCGGTCGCACCGGCTTGGACCGCGCCGATCACGTCGCCGACCTTGACGGTCGCGCCGGTCTGCGCGCGTTGCTCCGCGAGCGCGCCCGCGACCGGGCTCGGCAGCTGCACGGTGACCTTGTCGGTCTCGAGCTCCGCGACGGGCTCGTCGACGGCGACCGCATCACCGACGTTCTTGAGCCACTTGCCGACGACGGCCTCGGAAATCGATTCGCCGAGCTGCGGCACGACCAGGTCAGCCATATGGCGCGCATTCTAGCGCCTGGCGCATGATCGAGCGGTGCGTTTGGCGCTTTTCATCATGCTCGCTGCCTGCGATCCGGACCCGGCTCGCCGCCGAAACAGTTAGATGCTGCGCCGCCGCCGATCGATGCTGTCTCGCCGCTGTGCACTGCGGTCGTCACGAAGATCGAAGCGTGCGAGTGCT
>DASXEF010000708.1:0-4955 GCA_036490255.1 Kofleriaceae bacterium | reverse complement strand
CGAGGTTGCCGTCGATCACGCGCACGGGCCGCACCACGACGATCGCCTCGGTCTTCTGGATCGGCGGATGCGTGACGAGCGGAAACTTCACGAACGGATCATCGCCGCGCGGCCAATCGGCGTAGAGCTTGTCGGCGGCGGCGAACACGGCTTCGGCCGAGACGTCGCCGGTGACGACCAGCGCCGAGTTGTTCGGCACGTAGTAGCGATGCTGGATCGTCTGCATCTGCGCGCGCGTCGTCTTCAGCACGGTCGAGCGCAGGCCGAGCGGATCTTTGCGCGACGGGTACTTCCAGAACACGCGCTGCTCGACGTCGTGAAACAGGTGATAGAACGGCCCGGCTTCGTTGCGATCGATCTCGCCGGTCACGACGACGCGCTCGCGCTCGAGCTCTTTCTGATCGAACAGCGGATACACGATCGCGTCGTGCATGAACACCATCGTGTCGTCGAGGTGATCCGACGTCGTGGTGAAGAAGTAATTGACGCGCTCGGTGTTCGTCGTGCCGTTCCAGCGCAGGCCGAGCTCGCGCGCACGCGCCAGCCACGCCTCTTGCGATGGCAGCGTCTTGTTCGCCTTGAAGAACATGTGCTCGTACAAATGCGACAGCCCGTTGTATTCGGGCGGCTCGGTCATCGAGCCGTTCTTCGCGGTGATCTCGACGGTGACGAGCGGCACGCTGTGGTTCTCGACCACGAGCACGGTCAAGCCGTCGGGACACGTGTGGGTCGCGATCTTCGGTGGCACCGTCGAACGGCCGGCGGCGGCCGCGACGACGAGAGGAAGCAGCATCATGGCGCGATACTAGCTCCGATGTTACGCGGTAGACCTTAGTCATGCGCATCGCGATCGTCGTTCTCGCGCTCGCCGCGTGCTCCGCGAGCCGTCACGAGCAGGTTCGCACGTCGAGCGCGCCGTATCGCGACGGCGCGATGTGGCTATGCCGGCCCGATCTGCCGACCGACGCCTGCCGCGGCGATCTGACGACGACCGAGATCGCGCCCGACAACACGCGCACGATCGTCAAGCATCCGATCGCCGCCGAGCGCCCGGTCGATTGCTTCTACATCCATCCGACGACCGATCTGGCGCTGCTCGCCGGCAACGACACCGACTTCACCGACACCGCGAAGCGGCGCTACACCGCCGACGCGCAGGTCGCGCGATTTTCGGAAGTCTGCAACGTCTACGCGCCGCTGTATCGCCAGGCGACGATCGGTACGTACTTGGATCCGTCGAAGGACGATGCGACGCGGATCTTCGACGTCGCGTACTCCGACGTCGCGGCGGCGTTTCACGCGTACTTGACGCACTACGACCGCGGCCGGCCGATCGTGATCCTCGGCCACTCGCAGGGCTCGCAGATGGCGGCGCGCTTGCTCCACGACACGTTCGATCAGGACGCGAAGCTGCGCTCGCGACTGCTCGTCGCGTTTCCGATCGGCTTCACCGTCGACGTACCGAACGGCGCGACGACCGGCGGCACGTTCCAGACCCTCGCGCCGTGCAGCTCGCGCGACGAGCTCGGTTGCTACGTCGCGTACATGAGCATCGCGGCGGGCGACGATCCGGCGGACCTGCGCAACGGCACGACGCCGGCGGGTCATCACGCGGCGTGCGTCGATCCGGCCGCAGGCGAGCTGCTCGGCGAGAGCATTTTCCCGGCGAAGCAGCAGGGCGCGAAGTACGGCATCACGACGCCGTTCGCGTCGGTCAAAGGCTTCTATCGCGCGCGTTGTCTCGATCGACCCGACGGGCGCGACTACTTCGAGATCGGTGAAGCGCGCGGCTCCGGCGATCAGCGGCCGAGCTTCGTCAACCTCGACAAGAACCACGGCGGCTTGGGCCTGCACATCTACGACTTCCAGTTCGCGCAGGGCGACCTGATCGAGCTCGTGAAGCACAAGCTGGACGTTTATCGTGCGGCTCAAAAGATCGGCGGCGACGGGCATCCGAAGACGACGTCGATGTCGGTGACGATGCCGTTCTCGAGCTCGCTGCAGTAGTTGCCGTAGACGGTCAGCGTCATCGCGTTCGGATCGTAGTCCCAGCCGTCCACGTGCGTCGGATCGCGCGGCACGAGCGTGTTGCCGCTGTAGATCACGTAGGTCTCGTCGAGATCCGGCGGCGTCTGGCTCACCGCATACGTGCAGCTGACGACGTTCGCCGCGATCTGGTTGAACACCGCGTCGAGCTCGGCGGCCGTATCGGCCGAGTAATACGCGTTCGAGCCCATCGTGTTCGGCACGCCGCCCGCGTTCGCGAGCTTCGTCAGCTCCTTCGCGTTGACCTCGCTGCCGAACCCGACGACGTACGTCGCCACGCCGCTGCCGAACAGCGTCGCGACCGCTGCTTCGGCACCGGCCGCGCTGCCGCCCGCGGAACACCCCGCCTGTGCCCCGTCGGTGACGAGCATCAGGAAGCTCTTGCGCGTCGTGTCGGCGAGCGCGGGATCGGTCGCTTCCTGCTCGACGCCGGTATCGATCGGCGTCACGCATGGATTGTCGGGATAGTCGGGATCGTTCGAGCCGAGCGCGGTGTTCAAGCGATTCGCGATCGTCTGCGCGTTGTTGTCCTGGATCGGAAACGGGATCGCGTCCTGCGTGCACGCGTTGCCGGTCGTGTCGGGAAACAGCGTCATGCCCCACCGCACCTTCGTCGCGTAGGTCGTCAGCACATCGGTCAGCGCGCCGACCGCCGCTTCCCACTTGGTCTCGTCCGAGCCGGCGAGCACGTGCGTCATCGAGCACGATCGATCGAGCACGATGCCGAGGTTCGGCGGCACGTACGTCAGATCCAAGTGCTGGCCGCCGCAGCCGCCGATGCACGTGCCCGTCGTCGTGTCGCATTGCTCGCCCGACGGGCAATCGCCGTCGCTGCCACACGCGATCGTGGCGTCGGCGCCGGTGTCGTCGTCATCGCCGGTCGCCGCGGCGTGATGGTGACTGCAGGCTAGAACCGACACTCCGATCGCAAGATAAAAAGCTCGCATGCACGACACGCAACAGCACGCGTCGTGCCGCGCTCGGATCGCCGCAGCGAGACCGATCGCGCCGGAGACTATCGAGCCTTGTCGGGGACAGTTGACCCTACTCGTGCGGCGTCGTGCACATCGCGTCAACGCGGCGCCGACAAACCGCACAGCCAAGCTCGTGCCGACGATGTTAGCGTCGGCGGATATGACTCGTTATACGGTGCTCTTCTCGGTCCTCGTTGCGGCGATCGCATGCGGCGGCAACAGCGGTGGCGGCGGTGGCGGCGGCGATGCGGGTGGCAGCGGCAGCAACACCGGCCCGGTCAACGGCGTCTATACGATCCCGCTGACGGCGCCCGACGGCCCGGTCGAGTTCTATGCGCCGCTGCTCACGGTCGGCGGCGTGCAGTTCGCGATGGATCTCGATACCGGCTCGACCACGACGGCGATCGCCGGCTCGGCGTGCACCGACTGCAACCAGACGCCCGACGTCCCGGCGTACATGCTGTCGCCGACGTACACGCCCGGATCCGCCGCGACCGACGAGCACACGACCGCCGATAGCGAATATGCCGACGGCACCGGCTGGTACGGCGAAGTCTGGAACGACGCGATCAGCCTCGAGCACGGCACGCCGAGCGCGGCGCTCAACATCGTCGACATCTCGACGCAGATCGATCCGAACGACAAGCAGAACGCGATGGCCGGGTTCTTCGAGGACAACGGCTATCAAGGCATCCTCGGCATGGGCCCGCCGGGTAACGCGGTCGGCATGACCGGCGCGTACTTCCAATCGATCACCGGATCGGGCGTGGCGCCGATCATGGCGTTCGAGATGTGCTCGACCGACGGCACGATGTGGTTCGGCGGCTACGACGCGGCGCACGCGTCGGGCGAGATGGCGTACGCGCCGATGGATCCGATCGACGAGAACAATCCGTTCTATTCGGTCAGCCTCACGGGCGCGCTGGTCGGCAGCGCGTCGGTCTCCGGCTCGGCGTCGACCGCGGATCTCTCGCTGTGGACGGTCGACACCGGCACGTCGGTGTTCGTGCCGACCACGCCGGTCTACGCCGCCGCGGTCAAAGCGATCGAGGCGTCGTCGGGTTACAAGACGCTGTTCGGCTCGGCGAGCTTCGATCCGACCGAGAGCAACCCGAACGGTTGTATCACCGCGCTGTCGGCGGTGACCGACGACGAAGTCGATCAGATGCTGCCGCCGTTCGTGATGACGATGAAGAACATGGCGGGCGGCTCCGACATCGCGGTATCGGCGCCCGCGATGTCGTCGTATCTCTACGACAACGGCGGCAATCAGTTCTGCACCGGCATGTTCGACGGCGGCGACGAAGCGATCATCGGCGACGAGCTATTGCAGGGCTTCGTCGTGGTCGTCGACCAGAAGAACGGCCAGGTCGGCTGGGCGACCGATGGTGGCTGCGCGCAAGGCGACGCGCGCACGCCCCACGACCGCACGAAGCGCTTGCACATGCCCAAACCGCGCGCCGCGCTGCGCCATCGCAATAGGTAGATCGCCGACGACGATTGGGGTAGCGTCCGCGCCCGATGAAACGCCTCGCGATCGTTGTAGCAGCAGTAGCCGCGTGCGGTGGTAGCGACAACGGCGGCTCGCCCGCCGACTACTACACGATCCCGCTCACGACGGCGAACCAGGAGTTCTGGTCGCCCAAAGTCACGGTCGGCGGCCAGACGTTCGTGATGGACCTCGATACCGGATCGACCACGACGGCGATCGCCGGCACCACCTGCTCGACGTGCACGAACGTGTCGCCGGAGTACATGCCGAGCTCGACCGCGATGGACCAGAGCAAGACGGCCGAAAGCGAATACGCCGACGGAACCGGCTGGCAGGGCGAGATCTATCAAGACACGATGATGGTCGGCAGCGGCACGCCCGAGGCGACGCTCGACATCGTCGACATCTCCACGCAAGTCGTCAACGGCGGCCAGTCGGGCTTC
>DASXEF010000686.1:0-3475 GCA_036490255.1 Kofleriaceae bacterium | reverse complement strand
GATGTCGAGGATCTATCGATCGAAGAGATCTGCGAGATCACCGGACTGCCCGACGGCACGGTCAAATCGCGGTTGCATCGCGCGCGGCTCGCGCTGCGCAAGAAGCTGCAGCGGCATGTTGGAGACGAAGCATGAGCGAAGACGACAGCGAGATCGACGAGGCTTCCGCCGAGGAAGTGAGAAAGGCGCTCTCTGGTTTGCAGAAGGCACGCGCGCCCGACGGCTTCGCGCAGGACGTCACGTCGACGATCCACAAGCGCTCGGCGGGCCGCTTCTTCGCGCGCCGGACGTTCGGCGATCGCGTGCCGTTCGGCGCGCTCGCGATCGCGGTCGTGCTCGGCGTGTGCGTGATCGGCTATCTGATGTGGGCGTCGCAGACCGGCTCGCTCGCCGGCTCGCGCGATCACACCGGCAGCGATCATGGCGGCAGTGGCTTGCAGCTAGCTCCGTAGCGATTCGCAGAACTGCTTGAGCGGCTCGCGACGCTCGGGCGGAATCCATTCGAGGTTGAGCTGGCGATCGGTGACCTCGAAGAACGAACGATCGGCGGCGAGCAGCTCGCGCTCGGCGCGCGCGATCTGGTCGCGATCGATGTCGCGCAAGTTCTGGCGAACGATCGCGGTCTCCTCGATCAGCTCGCGCGACACGAAGAAGCTGCCGAGGATCAGCTTCGCTTTGACCGCCATCGAGTGAACGTCGTCGCCGGTGCGATGCGGCAGGCCGAGCACGATGTCGAGCAAGTCGCGCGCGGCCGGCGATGCGCGTTCGTACGCGCGGCGCGTGACGAAGCCGAGATCGAACAGCACGAGCTGCGGCGCGAACACCATGCCGTACGTCCGCGCCATCACGCCGTAGTAGGCGAAGTGCGCGCCGAGATCGCGCAACAGCTCCGGCCGATCGCCGAGCTCGCGACCGAGCCGGCGGTACTGGTGAAACACGTCGTACACGGCGCGCAGGTTGCGCGCTTTGATCGCCTCGCGCAGGTAGTTGTTGAAGAAGCGAATGCACAGCCGGATCGTCGGCTCGTCGTGGTTGAGCTCGGCACGGATCGCGATCACGCGCGTGACGTCGGAGAACGTCGAGACCGTGTCGTTCGCGTCGGCGAGCGCGCGCAAGAAGCCGTGCTCGATCTGCTGCAGGCACTTCATCTCGTACCAGGTGCGCGCTTCGTTCAGCATCTCGAGCGCTTCGTCGGAGAGCCCGACGAAATCGGCGCGATCGACGACGAACCACTCCTTCGGCATTCGCGTCTTGAGCTTGCCGTAGTGCTCGTAGAGCACCTTGATCGCCCACGCGCCTTCGGCCGCGACGTCGCGGTCGTTGCGATCGAGTGACTTGATGATGATCGTGCCGAGCTGGTTGAGCCGCGTCGAGATCTCGGTCTGCGCGACGGTCGGATCGTCTTTGCGATCGCACACGCGATCGACGATCGTGCGCGTCTCGTCGCGCAGGCGAATGATCAAGCGCGACGGATCGACGAATCGCACGACGTAGAAGAAGTACGGCAACAACAGCGCCCAGCCGACGAGCGCGAAGAACACGGCTGCCGCGATCGCCCACGTCGGCGCGAACTTCGGGCCGATGATGTAGTCGACCCACAGCACGTGCGCGGCACCGATCGTGATGAACGACAGCACGAAGCGATTGATGCGGTCGCGCAAGAACATCTCGATCAGCTTCGGCGTGTGCATGTTCGCCGTGAGCGGGATCGCCAGGCCGATCGTCGCGATCAGCATCGCGAGCACGTTGTTGTAGGCGCGCGCCATCGGCGACAGGATGTCGACGAGCTTGTTCGTGCTGCCGACCTCGCTCCAGCTCATCGCCGTCATGCCGGGATAGCCGGCGCGACGCCACTCGAGAAAAAACTCGCCGCCGAACAACACGGCGAACGCGACGAGCGCGATCGCGATCGATCGCAAAAAGAGCCGACGCATCTCTAGCTGATTGTACGTGCGCAGTCTGCGCAGCACAAAGCGCGACTTGCCCTTGTCTTTCGACTAGCGACGAGGATCGTGACGGAGCTAGCTTGCAGCGCATGACGACGAGGTGGGTCGGACTAGCGTTGTTCGTTGTTGCGTGCGGTCACGCCAACACTGCACCGTCGGACAGCAACGGGACGGGCCCGACGAGCGACGCGCCGGTCACGGTGGTCGACGCGCCGATGACGTCGTCGATCGACGCGCCGCCCGACGGGCCGCCGCCGCGGTTCTTGTGCAGCGCGCCGGTCCCCGACGACGCGCCGATTCCGACGCCGCCGCCGATCAAGACCGATTGTCCGATGCTCGGCTCGGGCGAGAACTCGTTCACCAGCGGCGGGATCACCCGCACGTTCCAGCTCGTGCTGCCGACGACGCCGATCGAGGGCGAAGTCTATCCGGTGATCGTGATGTGGCACTGGCTGAAGTCGACGTCCGACGACGTGATCAACACGGCCGAAGTGCAAGCCGCCGTCGACGATCAGCGCTTCATCGCAGTCGTGCCCGACAACATTCCGACCGACGTCGCGCTCACGACGTACGACGTCAACTGGCCATTCGACATCACGCAGACCGATGCGCGCATGCAGCAGGAGTTCTCGTTCTTCGACGACATGCTGTCGTGCGTCGAGCAGCAGTACACGGTCAACCAACAGTGCGTGTCGACGTTCGGCGTCAGCGCCGGCGGGTTGTTCGTCGATCAGCTGATCCAGGCGCGCTCGACGACGCTGTCGACGTTCCTGTCGCTATCGGGCGGCGTCGGCGCGACGATCATCAAGCCGTGGGTCGGCGTGACGCGCAAGCTGCCGGGCCTCGTGCTCTGGGGTGGCAAAGGCCCGCCGACGATGCTGGTCAAGGACATCCTGGGCTGCTTCGGCATCGGCATGGACTTCGACGTCGCATCGACCGCGCTCGAGGACGGCATGACCGCCGACGGCCAGTTCCTCGTCGAGTGCGTCCACGATTGCGGCCACGCGGTGCCGCCGGTCGACGCGCCGCCCGGAGAATCGCAGTTCGCGGGCCTGTGGGAGTTCATGTTGAACCATCCGTATTGGCTGCCTGCGGGCACGTCGCCGTATCAGCAGACCGGGCTCAAGGATCTGCCGGCGTGGTGTGCGATCGGCGAGAACAACGCGGTGCCGCGCGTCGGCGGGACCTGCCCCGCGCCGATCAATCCCTGCCCGTTCTGATACGTTCGCCACATGCGCGTGGCGTTGGCGGTGCTGGCGATCGGATGTCACGCAGCACCGCCGGTGGCTCCGCAAGCAGCGCCGGCGCCTGCACCGGTCGCGGCACCACCGCAGGGCATCGCCGACCTCGACGCGTATTGCGCCGACAAGCTGAACATCTTGCGCGAGGTCGCGACGCAGGAAGCCGCCGACGTCGCCGCGCGTGCGGGCTCGGACGATTCCTACGGCGAGAGCGGCGGTCCGGCGCACGAAGAGCCGACGTGCGAGGCGCGCGGCGTGCGCCCGCTCGCGGCGCCTTATCTCGCTGCG
>DASXEF010000679.1:0-2270 GCA_036490255.1 Kofleriaceae bacterium | reverse complement strand
TCGTCGCCGTGTCGTACGGTCCGGAGGAGCAGCCGATCGGCGCGCTCGCGGTCATCGGCCCGATGCGCATGAACTACGGCAAGGTCATGAGTGTCGTGGATTTCACAGCAGACACTGTGTCCCAGTTGCTCGCCGACCTGGGCCGGAATGGCTAGTATGGGCGCACGATGAGTGGAGAGACGAACTCTGACGGCGAGCCGGCCGAACCGACAGCGGACGCCAGCGGTGTGATTCCGGTCGAGGTCGAAGTGCCGGAAGGTGGCTCGGAGCTGGAGCACAAGCTCGCGGCAGCCGAAAAAGAGAAGAAGGAAAACTGGGATCGCTATCTGCGCTCGGCGGCGGATCTCGAGAACCTGCGCAAGCGCCAGAAGCGCGAGATCGACGACGCCAAGATCGAAGCGAAGCAGAAGGTTCTCAGGGAGATCCTGCCGGTCGTCGACAACCTCGAGCGCGCGATCGAGCACGCTGGCGGCGCACCCGGTGCTCAGCCGATCGTCGAAGGCGTGCAGCTCGTGCTGCGCCAGCTGATCACCGCGTTCGAGCGGCTCGACGTCACGCCGGTCGAGGCGCAGGGCCAGCCGTTCGATCCGAACTTGCACGAGGCGATCTCGCAGCAGGAGAGCGACGCCGCACCGGGATCGGTCGTGCAGGTCCTGCAGCGCGGCTATCGGTCGGGCGATCGGCTGTTGCGCCCGGCGCTGGTCGTCGTTGCCAAGCCGAAGGCACCGACTGAATGACCCGCGTTGTCGGGATCGATCTCGGCACCACGAACTCGTGCGTCGCGGTGATGGATGGCGAGTCCGTCGTCATCGCGAACGCGGAAGGTACTCGCACGACGCCATCCGTCGTCGGCTTCGCGTCGTCGGGCGAGCGGCTCGTCGGCCAGGCCGCGCGCCGTCAAGCGATGACGAACGCGGAGAACACGATCTACGCGGCGAAGCGGCTGATGGGCCGCAAGTTCGACGATCCCGAAGTTCAGAAGCACTTGCTGACCTGCTCGTACGAGGTCGTCAGCGCGCCGAACGGCGATGCGCACATTCGCGTGCGCGGCCGCGATTACTCGCCGCCCGAAGTCTCCGCGATCATCTTGCAGAAGATGCGGCAGACCGCCGAGGACTGGCTCAGCGACGAAGTCACCGAAGCGGTGATCACCGTGCCCGCGTACTTCAACGACGCGCAGCGCCAGGCGACCAAAGACGCCGGCCGCATCGCCGGGCTCAACGTGCTGCGCATCGTCAACGAGCCGACCGCGGCGGCGCTCGCGTACGGCGTCGAAACCCAAGGCGCCGCGCGCGTCGCGGTCTACGACCTCGGCGGTGGCACGTTCGATATCTCGATCCTCGAGCTCGAGAACGGCGTGTTCCGGGTGCGCTCGACGACCGGCGACACGTTCCTCGGCGGCGAAGACTTCGACAACGCGATCGTCGAGCACATGATCGCCGCGTTCGCGAAGCAGAACGACGGCATGGATCTCCGCGGCGATCGCGTCGCGCTGCAGCGGCTCAAAGAAGCCGCCGAGCGCGCGAAGATCGAGCTGTCGTCGTCGACCGTCACCGAGATCAACTTGCCCTTTTTAGCAGCCGGCAAGGACGGCCAGCCGCGCCACTTGATGATCGCGATGGACCGGCCGCAGCTCGAAGCGATGGTCGAGCCGCTCGTGCAAGCGACGCTCGAGCCGTGCCGGCATGCACTCGCCGACGCCGGGCTCGGCCCGCGCGACATCGACGTCGTGATCCTCGTCGGCGGCCAGACGCGAATGCCGCGCGTGCACACGCTCGTCGCCGAGATGTTCGGCAAAGAAGCGAGCCGCCGCGTCAACCCCGACGAGGTCGTCGCGGTCGGCGCCGCGATCCAGGCCGGCGTGCTCACCGGCGAGGTGCAAGAGGTGCTCTTGCTCGACGTCACGCCGCTGTCGGTCGGCATCGAGACGATGGGCGGCGTGTTCACGCGCCTCATCCCGCGCAACACGTCGCTGCCGGCGCGCGCGACCGAGATCTTCTCGACCACCGTCGATAACCAGCCGTTCGTCAACGTGCACGTGCTGCAGGGCGAGCGCGAGATGGCCGACGACAACAAGTCGCTCGCGCACTTCGAGCTCACCGGAATTCCGCCGGCGCCGCGCGGCGTGCCGAAGATCGAGGTCGCGTTCGACATCGACGCCGACGGCACGCTGAGCGTGTCGGCGAAGGATCACGGCACGGGGCGCAACCACCGCGTGACGGTGCAGCCGACGACGGGCTTGTCGGAGTGGGACATCGAGCGCCTCGTGA
>DASXEF010000667.1:0-6933 GCA_036490255.1 Kofleriaceae bacterium | reverse complement strand
GCCCGTGCCTAGCTCGTTCGCGACCGCGACGTCGATCGACGACGCCGGAGGGTGGCCGCCGGCGAGGTGACGGCCGGTCGCCGAAAACGCGGTGCCGTCGGGATGGCTCACCGTGTTCATCGCGAGGCCGTTGATAACGGTCAGGCGATGCCGCAGGTCGAACAGATCGCCGATGCCCGGGCCGAAGCGCAGCGGCACGTCGGCGGGTGCCAGGATCTCGAACGTGTCGACGCTACCGTCGAGCGCCGCGCTCTTCCACCGCGTGATCGGCGCGATATCGGTGTTCTCCGACGACGCCGGATCGACGATGCCCTTCTTCTCGTTGCGCGGATCGGCCCACAGCGTCACGTCCCAGCCGCCGGCGGCGTGGACGAAGATGAAGAATTGATCGGCCGGCGCTGTCGCGGCGGCCGCGAACAGCGGCTTGCGAAACGCGAGCGCGGCGGTGCCACCACCGAGGACTTGCAGGAACGTGCGTCTCTTCATGATCAGTAAAGCTCCGCTTCGGGGTGCTGGACGAGCGCGCTGCACACGGCGGCCCACGCCGTTTCGTCGGCGGTGAGCGGCTGTTTCGCGTCGGCGTGGCGCTGCGAGACTTGCGTGAACAAGGTGTGGAACCGTTCGACGCGGTCGGGTGGCGCGAGCTTCATCGGATATCCGAGGAACGTGCGATGCAGCACGTCGAAGCCGGTGTCGAAGCCGGCTTTGGCGTCGAACGCGAACACGACGCGCTGCTCGAGCGGCGTCTTGCCATGCAAGTCGTGCTCGGCGGCGCGCGCGCATAGCGCCTCGCCGAGTCGGCCCAACGTCGCGAGCATCAGCGTGTTGCTCTGGGTCTGGCGCGGCAGATCGATCTTGTAATCGGGCAAACCGAGTGCCGCGAGATAGTCATCCCACGCGTCGAACAAGCCCTTCGGCCGCGCGCGGTTCTGCACGTCGAGCGGCACGAGGCCGCCGAACCACGTCAGGTACGCGCGCAAATAGACTTCGGGCGGCACCATGCGGCGGCGCGCTTTCGGCGTCGTATCGATCATCGCGGCTTGCGGCGCGGGCAACGGCTGCGGCGCGGTCGGCTCGAGCGTCTCGCTCGTGCACGCAATCACGAAGATCAGCGCCCACTTCATGGTTTCACGTCGTTCGCGTCGCGATAGCGCGGCGACTTGACGACCGCGCGAACGAGCGCCTTCATGCGATAGCCGCCGTCGACGAAGACTTTGACCAGCGACGTCTTCCAGGCATCGTCTTCCGGCGACAGCGCGCGACCGAGCAGCGAGCTCGCGACGTTGTCGACGACGCACGGCGCGAACTCCGGCGCGGTCACGAGATCGTGCGCCAGCCCGGCGGGACCTTCGTCGGCGTGCGACGGCGACGCGTACGCGCCGCGCAGCTTGTTGAACGCCGGATCGTAGATCTGCTTGCACAGGCCGCTCTGATTCGGGCCCTGGCACTTCGGCGACGTCATCGGAAATTGCGTCGCCGGCAGCCACGTCCAATCGCTCTCTTGGATCCGCGTGAAGTACGCGGCCATCGGCTCGAGCGTCTGATGGCACGTCGAGCAACCCGGCCGCTTCGTCAGATCCGGATCGTCCGACGGCGCGAGCTTCACCGTGTCGGCGACGAAGTCTTTGCACAAGAACGCGTTGTAGAGCACGTGCGCGCGCGCGCGGCGCGAGCCGTACTTGGTCAAAAAGATCGGCATCGTGAGAATTCCCGACGCGTGCGGGCCGCGATCGGCGATCGGTAGCCACGTCGCGGTGTCTTCGGGCACCAACGCATCGGGCACGACGCCGGGATCGACGAGCGGATCGGGCCGCGTGTAGCCGGCATCGGCGCCGGGGCCGCAACACGTCGCGCTCGCGATGAAGCGATAGAACTGCGCGAGCGGGCCGTTCACTTCGGTCGAGCGCGCGGTCAGCACGTCGCGAAAGTCGCGATCGTCGACGAAGATCTTCGCCAAGAAATGCCGCGCTTCTTCACCCCACCAGCTACGCGCCCATTGCGACGCAGGCTGCGCGTTCGCGTCGAACGGCAGATCGGCGCCGAGTGGCGTTTTCGCCGACATCACGAACGCCGGCGGATCGTTTTGCGGACCGGCGCCCGGCATGCAGCGCTCGAGCCCGACGCCGCAGCCGCAATCGACAGAGTTTTGAAAACCCGTGCCCGACATGCACGACACCGCGCGGCCCTTCGCGTTCCTCGCGAAGCCGGTGTCGTTCGGTGGCTGGTTCAAGCGACCGAACGGGAGCGGATCGCCTTTCTTCGCCGGCACGCGACCCGATGCGTAGACCGTGCCGGTCTCGCCGGTCTGCGCTTCTTCGCGGCACACGCGGACCTGCGTCGTCTTCGTCTTGGTGTCGGGCTCGACGAGCAACGCCGGCGCCGGGGCGAATCCCGGGAAGCGCTTTTGCCAATCGGCACCCGCGTAGTCGCTCGGCTCCTTGTCGCGATAGTCGGCGTAGAGCCACCACGGCTTGACGACGACGGTGCGCGTATCGAGCGTCTCTTGCGTCACCGGATGCGCGCTGCCGATCGCGTTCGCGTTCGGCGGGAACTGCAGCCCGGTCTCCGCTTGCGTCATGCAAAAGTCGCCGTCGGTCGCCGGATCGATGCGGCGCTGGCCGCGGCGGTAATAGACGTACGTCGGCGCGCCGTCGGGGCCGGTGATCGTCTCGCGGCGCAGCACGACGGGATTCGGCACGAACGCGAAGCTGTTGCCGAGATCCAGGCGCAGCGCGTCCATGTAGATGCGCGACAGTCGATCGGCGTAGCCGTCGCCGGTCAGGTGCGTGTCGATCCACGCGTCGAGATCGAAGTCGGCTTGCTCGAATGCGGTGAGCTCCGCGCGCGTCGGCGGGCGACCGAGCAAGTCGATCGACAGCGCGCGAAAGTAGCGATAGTCGGCGAGCGTCGGCGACCGATCCGCAGCGAGCGCGACCGGCGCGATGAACGCGAGCACCACCGCGACGCGGAAACGCATGATCGTTAGAGACTCCCGGGTTTCGCTTTGGTTAACGCACTCAAGCGTTCCACCAGTTTCTTGCCGATCAAGTATGCATCGCCGGGCCAGCGGCCCGAAACGTAGCGACCGTCTTCGACGACGAACGCGTGCGAATCGTCATCACGTGTCCCGCGTTTGGACAACACGCGCGGGCCGCGCACGAAATCATCTGGCGACGCGAGCGCTTCGCAGACTTCATCCTCGACGTATTTCGGATACGTGCGGTAATAGCGGCCACGTCGCCACGCGGTGGAATAAAACGCGGCGCGCTCCATGTATTTCGGCAAGCACGTCGTTTTCACGCCGTGCATCACGCTTTTGCCATCTTGGCGCTGCGCGCGCGCGGCGGCGAGCACGCCGTGACAGATCGCGGCGATCGGCTTGGTCGTCGCGAAGAACGCGGCGATCAGGCGATGCACGTCGGCGCTGCCGAGATATTGCCGCATGCCGGGTGCGTGACCGCCGGCAAGAAACAGCGCGTCGTAGTCATCGGCGCGCAGATCCTTCCAGCTGATCGCGGCTGCGAGCGACGGCTCCATCTCGCGATACGCGTCGATCGCATCTTGCCGCGCGCCGAGCTTGCCGAACACGACGCCGGTGAGCAGCAGCGGATCGCACGCGGGGGTCGCGCCGGCTTCGCTCGCAAAGACCGTCTCGTGTCCCGCTTCGCGCAGTAACAACCACGGAATCGCGACCTCGGTCGTGTCGAAATCGCGATCGGGGAGCGGAACGAGCACTCGCGCCATGCCGCGAGCGTCGCACGAGTTGCTCACGCCTGGTTGCAGGCAGCACCCGACGCACACGGCGCGTTGCATGCGTAACCGGGTGATCTTCGTCGCGATCGCCTGGGCACGGCCGTTGCTGAAAGCCTCGCCATGCGCAAGGTCCTCGCCGTTCTGTTATTCGCCTCCGCCTGCACCACCACGATCGACGGTACCGACGATAGCGATCTCGATACCGATCCGATTCCGGGCTCGCCCGAAGCGATCGCGGCCGCGAAGATCACGCCGATCCGCGGCGCCGATCGCGCCTCCGAGATCTCGCCGTCGCAGGCCAAGATCCTGCTGAACGATCACGGCGTGAAGTTCTACGGCGTGTACGTCGGTGGACCGTGCGACGGCGGCTCGGGCTGGACGAAGGCCGGCGTCACAGCGCTCAGCCACGCGACCGGCTGGAAGTTCCAGCCGTTCTACGTCGGCCAGCAAACGTCGTCGATCTGCGGCGCGCACAACCTCACCGCCGCGCAGGGCAAAGTCGACGGCAAGCGCGCGGCCGCGGACATGAAGGCGTTCGGCTGGGAGCCGGATCGCGACATCCCGGTGTTCCTCGATGTCGAGGCCGGCACCTACTTCGATCATCCGTCGGCGTCGACGACCTACGTTCGCGCGTGGGTCAACGAAGTGCACGCCGAGGGCTATCGCGCCGACGTATACAGCACGCCGCTCGGGCTCAACACGTTCCACGACGCGCACGTCAAGATCGACGGCGTATCGGCGGCGAGCTACTTCTACAAAGGCTTCGAGAATGTCGTGCCCGCCGATCTCGATCAGATGGGCAGCCGCTATCGCCACAAGAATCGGTCGTGGCAGTACGCGGGTAACTTCGAAGTCAGCGGCGTCGGCGGCGTCGATGCCGACACCGCGAACATGTTGCTCGCGCCGAAGCCGGGCGGCACGAACCGCGCGACGACGTCGCATCGCGAAATTCCCGCGGCCTGCGGCGCGCTGCAACCGACCGAAGGGCTCGCAGTCGGCGAGTCGCTGAGCTCGTGCGACGGCACGGCGACGCTGTCGCTCTCGTCGTCGGGCACGCTCGCGCTCGCGGTCGGCGGCAAGACCACGTGGTCGGTGCCGGCCGAGGGCGCTGCAACCGCGGTGCTCGAGGATAACGGCGAGCTCGCGATCTTCGACGCCGACGGCGATCAGCTGTGGGCCGCGGGCACCGGCGGCTATTCGGATGCGGCGATGCAGCTGACGTCGGGCGGGCTCGCGCTCGTCGACGACGACGGCACGCCGCTGTGGAGCGCCGCGGCCGGCATGCTCGTCGCCGACGACGACGGCCTGTTGCCCGATACGAACGACGTCATCGACGGAGCGGTTCGCTAGTCACTTCGAACTTCGTCTCGTAGAACGCGACGAAGTCTTTGGTCGGTGTGGTGACCGGCTTGGTCTCGAAGTACGTCCACGCGCCGTTCGCGATCGTCTTGTTCGCGAGCGTGACGTCGAGATGCTTCCACTCGCCCTTCCACGGGCAGGTCCCCGCACCGGTGCCGGGCGAGAGCTCGGCGCGAATGTCCTCGCGCGGCACGTAGTAGCGGTCGGGCAGGCCGCGCTCGTGAATCACGAAGCCGCGCGTTGTCTCGGCGACGATCTGATCGCCGTGCGCGACGCGAATGTGAGAGGCAGGCTCGACCGTGACGCGTTCGTCGTTCATCTACCAAGCGTACTGCTTGAAGAACGCCCATTCGAGCTGCGTCGCGCTCTCGTACGCCGGGCAGCCGAACGTACCGGTGCCGCCGGCCCAGCAGTGCAGCATGTTCGTGAACGTGCACAGCTCGACTTGGCCGTCCGCCGGGCAACCGTCGTAGACGATGCACGTGCCGTTCTCGACGGTCTTCGTGGTGTACGTCGTCGCGCAGCCGTTATGCGCGGCCCATTGCGTCGCCGATGCGGGATAGCCGGCGATCTGTGCGGCGGTCGGATCGTCGCACGCGTCGGGGACGGTCTCGTCGGACGTGCCGTGGAAGATGATGATCGGCTTGTGCACGCTCGGGCACGCGGTCAGATCGTGCGTGCCGCCCGAGTGCGGCGCGACCGCGCGAAAATCGGTGCGCTCGCAGCCGATGTGATGCGCCATGTAGCCGCCCATCGAGAACCCGGTCGCGAATACGTGATCGGCATCGATGCACTGATCGGTCGCGATGTCGGCGCGCATCGCGTCGATGAAGTCCATGTCATCGCCGTACGCGAGCGCCGGCGACACGCCGCCGGTGGCAGGGCACACGGCACTGCCGACGTTCCACGGCGCGACCAGGCTGTTCGGACCGCCTTCGCCGTCGGGAAACACGACCGCGACGTTGTCGGAATCGGCGATCGCTTGATAGTCGGTGAGCGAGACCATCGCGTCGCCCGACATCGTGTAGCCGTGAAACACGTACACGAGCGGCATCGGCGTCGTCGGATCGGTGCTCGCGGGCAAATAGACTTCGTACGTGCGGTTCAGGCCGCCGACCATCACGCTGCGGCTCGTCTTGCCGCGGCGATCGGTGCGCGTGCCGCAGGTCGACGACGTCATCGGCGCGTCGCTCGACATCTGGATCGGCGCATCGCTCGACGCTTGCGTCGTCGCGTCGGCGGGATCGCTTCCGCTCGAGTGATTGCAAGCGATCAGCGCGGCGGCGAAGACGAACGAGCGCACGGCGCGTACTCTATAGATAGCGGTGGCAAAGCTCATCCGAAAACAGCTCGACCTGCCGGCGGAGGCCAAGCGCCTCGTCGTCGTCGCGGATACGCACAGCGCGCCGCACGCCGAAACGTATCGAATCATTCGCGACTACAAACCCGACGCGATCTTGCATGCAGGCGATATCGGCGATCACACGGTGCTCGACGAGCTTGCGCAGATTGCGCAGCTGTTCGCGATCCGCGGCAACATAGATACGCATAGCGCCGAGCTGCCCGACGTCCTGGTGCTCGACCATCCGGCGCTGCGGATGATGATCGTGCACATCGGCGTCTACGGGCCGAAGCTCCGCGCGGAGGTCGCGAAGCAAGCGCGCGACGAGCAGGCGCGGCTCGTGATCTGCGGCCATTCGCACGTGCCGTTCATCGGCGTCGATCGCGGGATCTACGTGTTCAACCCGGGCTCGTGTGGACCTCGGCGATTTCAATTGCCGATCGTTCTCGGCACGTTAGAGCTCGCGCCGACGATCAAGC
>DASXEF010000655.1:0-3165 GCA_036490255.1 Kofleriaceae bacterium | reverse complement strand
TGCAGCGAGCTGCCGACCGGCACGAACGGGCCTGCATCGACCGAGAGCTCCGAGCCGTGCGGCTGCACGCGCACGGTCAAGATCGTCAGCTGCTCGTCGAGTGCGAGCAGCAGCTTCTTGACCTCGGCGACGCGCTCGGCGCCGGTCGCCGGATCGGCGAGGTAGCGCTGGTACGTGTTCGCGGCATCAGCGAGCCGGCCCATCTCGCGCAATGTCGACGCGATGTCGAGCAAGATCTTCGGGCTCGGCAGCCGATTGTAGGCTTCGAGAAAATCGGCGAGCGCTTGGTCGTAAGCGTCGACCTGCAAGCGCTTCACGCCTTCGGTCATCAGCGCCGTCGCGGCCGCGCGCGCTTTCGGATCGTCGACTTTGATCGCCGGGTCTTGCGTGATCGCCGTCAACATCTCGGCGAGCTTGGCGTCGTCGTGAACGTCGGCGAGCGGCACGTCTGCCGGCTGCGCGCGCGCGACGCTCGCGGCAGCGATCGAGAAAACGACGAGCTTGCGAATCACGGGGTGGACTCGATCGGCGCGCAGTGGCTGTCGTGCTCGCCAGTCTCACCATCGCACGCCGGCAGCTTCTTCGAAACTACGTGCGGCTTGGGATGCGGTTTCACGACGGGCGCGGGCGGTGGCTGGGGTGTGACGGGTGCCGCGATCGTGACCGGCGGCGGCGTCGCGTGCATGTCGACGATCGGCGGCGGCGACGACGGTGCCGGCTTCGGGCGCGTCAGCACGAAGCCGCCGACACCGGCCGCGGCGAGCGCGATCGTGATCGCGAGCGCGGGGACGACCCAGCGACGCGACGGCGTGCCGGTGAGCACGCGCACGACATCGTTCGCCGACGCGTAACGATCGTCGGGCAGCTTCTGGAGCAGCTTCGTGATCACCGCTTCGAACGCCGGCGAGATCGCTGCACCGCGTGCGCGCGGCGGCTCGGCAACTTCGAACAAGTGCTTCGCGATCAGCTCGCCCGCGGCGACGCCGGTGAACGGCGGCGCGCCGACGGCCATCTCGTAGAGGATGCAGCCGAGCGAATACAGATCGGCGCGGTGATCGATCGAGCTCGCGGCGCGCGCTTGCTCGGGCGCCATGTAGCTCGGCGTGCCGAGCAGCGCGCCGTCGACGGTCTGCGCGAACCCGTCTTGCCGATCGGTGAGCTTGGCGACGCCGAAGTCGAGCAGCTTCGGGCGATCGCCGGCGAGCACGAAGATGTTGTCGGGCTTGAGATCGCGGTGATATATGCCTTTGGCGTGCGCGGCGGCGAGTGCGCTCGCGATGCCGCCGCCGATCGCGCGCGCTTGCGATTCGGTCAGCCGCCCGCGCGCGATGCGCGCCTTGAGCGATTCGCCGACGAGCAGCTCCATCGCCAGGAACGCGCTGCCGTCGTCGGTGTAACCGAAGTCGAACACCTCGACGATGCCGGGATGCCGGATCGCGCTGACCGCGCGCGCTTCGGTGAAGAAGCGGCCGATCGCATCGCTACGTGTCGTGAGATCCGCGCGCAACACTTTCACCGCCGCGGGCCGCGCGAGCAGCTCGTGCTGCGCGCGATAGACGGTGCCCATGCCGCCGGTGCTCAGCTCTTCGGTAATCCGGTAACTACCGAGCACCTGACCGACGAGACTCATCGTCGCCCATAGGATGGCATGAATGCTACGCTCGCGCCGACGTGCCCAACCTGCAGCGCCACGTGTTCGTGTGCATCAACGAGCGACCGCCCGAAAATCCCAAAGGCTCGTGCAAAGCGAAGGGCGGCGAACAAGTTCGCGACGAGCTCAAGCAGCTGCTCAAGCAGCGCGGCTGCGGCAAGGTGGTTCGCGCGAACAACGCCGGCTGCCTCGATCAGTGCGAGCACGGCGTCGCGGTCGTCGTCTATCCCGAGCAAGTCTGGTACGGCGGCGTGACCGTCGCCGACGTCGCCGAGATCGTCGACTCGCACATCATCGGCGGCAAACCGGTCGAGCGCCTGCTGCTCGCCGATCAGCCGCAGATCGCCGGCAAGACGTTTCCGGAGCTCAAAAAGTGATCCTACGCGCCGTCGCGCTGCTGGCCCTCGCAGCTCCGGCGACGGCGGTTGCCGACCATCCCGACTCGCGCGCGGTGCAAGCCGGCGAGGACTCGAACCTGGTCTCGAACGCGCCGCGCAGCGGCACGACGTTTTCGCTCTCGCTCGGCGGCAGCCTGATCCTCGGCGGCAACGCCGGCAACACCGGCGATACCGGGGTCGGCCGTGGCGTGGCCGCATCGTTTCGCGTCGGCCACGTCGCGACGCGCGACACGGTGATCACGTTCGAGCTCACCGGAGGCTCGCGGTTTCACGAAACGAACGTCAGCGGCTCGCCGCTCTACCACGACGACGATTACAACTTGATGGCGGGCGCGCTGACGTACGTCGCGCCGTCGCTCTGGTTGCGCGCCGCGGGCGGGCTTTCGGTGATCACGTTCGACGATTCGACCGGTACGACGCCGCACGCCGGCGTCGCCGGGTTGGCCGGCGTCGGCATCGACATCGTGCGCTGGCGTCAGGTCGTGCTCGGGCTCGAAGGCTGGGGCATGACGTCGATCGTCGCGGTGCGCGGCATCGTGTTCGATTCCGGCTTGTGCCTCGGGCTCACTTACTACTGAGCTCGACGAGCTCGTCGCCGACGTTCGCGAGCCCGACGCTCGCCCGCGCATCGCCGCTCGCGATCACGGCTCCCGACGGAGCGCGCAGCACGAAGTTGCCGTCGGCGTCGCTGGTGACACGCGCGACGACGCGATCGCCGATCGTCGCGGTGACTTTCGCGTTCGGACGCGCGGTCCCGTGCACGCGCTTGGCGTTCGGCGACGCGGCGAACGCGACCTCGGCGACCGTGGTCTGATTTGGTTTGACGTCGATGTCGACGCGCGTCGTGTGACCGTGCCAGCTGGCGAGCAGCGAGAGCTTGCACGCCGGTACGCCGTCGAGCGCGAAGTGGCCGCCGACGATCGGCACGATCTGCGGATCGGGCGCGATCGCGATCGTCGCGCACGTCGCGACATCGACGCGCATGCTGGCGTCGCCGACACCCGTGACGATGCCGGCGATCCGACCGGTGCCGCCGAGCACGAGCGTGCGCGTGCCCGGCGCGCTCGCGATCGCCGACGCGAAGCCACGGCCGGGCAACGACGTCGCGACGCGATA
>DASXEF010000637.1:0-4442 GCA_036490255.1 Kofleriaceae bacterium | reverse complement strand
ACTCGTCGATGGTGGTCGCGTCCGTGTTCGACGAGGTCGTCGCCGAGTCGCGCCGCTTGCTCAACGCGCCGCCGGTGTTGCGCGTCTACGGCAGCAAAGATCTCGCCGGCGTCGAGCTCGCGTCGGCGCTCGCCGGCGCGTACACGGTCGCGCTCGGTTTGTGCGACGGCCTCGGCATGGGCGCGGGTCCTCGCGCCGTGCTGATCACGCGCGCGGTCGCCGAGGCGTCGCGGCTCGGCGCGGCCGGCGGTGCACAGCCGCGCACGTTCGCGGGGCTCGCCGGGCTCGGCAACTTGCTCGTGCGCGCGACCGAGCGCAGCGCCGACTATCAGCTCGGCCGCCGGCTCGCCGAAGGCGTCGTCACCGCCGACAACCAGCGCACCGAAGGCGCGCGCGCCGCGATCGCGGGTGCCGAGCTCGCGAAGCAGTTGCGCGTGCGCACGCCGGTGCTCGCCGGCGTGGCCGCCGTGCTCTCCGGCAAAGCCGAGCCGCGCGACACCGCATCGCTGCTCGGCGACTCGGTCGCGACGGAGGAGTAGCGCGTGCGCGCCGTCGCCGCGCTAGCGCTGGTGCTCGCGTGTCACGTCGATCATGCGGTCACACCGGCGACGCCGGGCGTGACCATCTCGATCTACGGCAGCGCGTATGCGATCGTCGACGAGCGGCGCGAGCTGCGGCTCGACGGTGATCAGTTGCTGCTCGATCACGTCGAGCTCGGCGCCGACCTCGCGTCGCTGTGGATCGAGCCGCTCGACGGCTCGCGCATCGCGATCGATCACTGCGCGCGACCGAGCCTGCCGGTGCCGGGCGGCTCTGGAAGCGACGCGATCGACGACGTCGTGCGCGCGCCGGTCGTGCAATGTCGCGCGAGCGGCCGTGGCGCGCACCTGGTGCGCGTGCACTACGTCACCGCCGCGCTCGCGCCGCGCGTCGAACATGCGATCGAGCTGTCGGGCGGAGGCGATCGCGCGCGCGTCGAGTCGCGCTTCGCGGTGACGACGCCGGCATGGGGCGAGCGCGGCACGATCGTCGTGCTCGATCATCCGCCCGGCGACGCCGCGCCACGCGAGCTCGTCCGGCGCGACGTCGCACTCGATGGTTCCGTCGCGATCGTCGCGCCGCCGCCGCGCGAGGTCGTCGCGCACCTGCGCAGCATCTTCACCGGCGCGCTGCCGTCGCCCGCGGTCGAGCCCGGCGCCGCGAGCTGGCACGCCGAGTCGACGCACGAAGTCTGGGTCTGGCTCGAGCTCGAGCTCGACGCGCTCGAGCCGGGCATGCTGCACGTCCGCGTCGTCGCACGTGGCGAGCCGCGCGACGTCGACGTCAGCAAGCCGATCGCCGACGGCGCACATCTGCGCGTGCCGCTGTGGCAGGACGTCGAGCTCTCCGGCACGCGCACGCGCGTCGACGGCAGCACGCCCGACGGCCGGCTCGTCGAGCAGTTCACGCAGTCGGTCGGCAACCTCGGCGCCTCGCCGCGGACCGTGTGGGTCGAAGAGCAGGTGCGTCCCGGCGCGCATCGCCGGCTGACCGGCGGCAAACCGGCGCTGCCCGCGATCCACGGCGACGTGCTGCGCTCCGAGCTCCAGCTCGCGCCGCACGCGATCGAAGCCGTGCGCTACACCGTCGAGTACGAAGGTCCGCTCGGCGGCGACTAGATCCCGGCGAGTAGCGCCTCGGCTTCGCCGTTCAGGTTGAGCAGCTTCGCCGCACGACGCTCGAACGCGCGAGCGTCGCCGGCGCCGTCGATGCTCGCGAACAACGTCATCGCGCCTCGCCGAGCGCAGTTGCCGAACACGCCTCGCCGTGCGGCGTCGGTCATCGCGAGCAGCATGTCGGTGTAGAGCTGCACGCGAAACTGTTGAAACCCGGGCTCCCACGCGCCGACTCGAAGCGATGCCGAGAAGTGATCGAACGCCGCGCCGGCAGCGAGCGGCATCCAGGCTCGACGATTCCATCGCGCGGCTTCGACATCTTCGCAGCGCCGCAGATGTGCCAACGTATTGGCCGCAGGCCGCACGTACAGCGCAGCGTCGTCGGAGACCAGCGCGAACACGTACGGCTCGCCGTGCTCCGACCGAAACGCGTGAAGCCAGGCTTCGACTGTTTCGCTCAAGCGTTGCACCGTCGTCATCGGGACATCGAACCGTGACGTGCCGATGCTGTGACGTCAAACCCGCGCCGCGCCGGTCACTGGATCGCGAGCGAGAACGTGTAGTCGTTGATGTTGCCGGGCGTCGCCGGGCTGACCTCGAACGTGTACGTCGCCGAGCCGAGCATCGGGCACGCGATGCCATCGCTCGACGGGCACGTGATGGTCTTCGTCGTCAGCGTATCGTTCTCGGATGCGATCAAGCTGTCGGTCGAATCGAACAGCCCGAGGTCGAGCGCGCTCGTCGGGCCGCGGTCCTGATATGTCAACGTGATCGTGACCTGCGCGACGCCCGACGTCTCCATCGGCGCGACCTCGAAGCGGTAGAAGTCGAGGTCGTCGGTCGCCGTGCCGTTCGGGCAGATCGCGGCCGGACCCATGTCGGCGGTCGTGACGCTCGCGGCGGTCTCGAACGTGTCGTTCGGCTCGTCGTAGCTGCACTCGGCTTGCGTGTAAAACGCGTCCGGCGGTGCCGCGTCTTTGGGGATCTGCGAATCCGAGAAGTCCAAGATCAACGAGCATCCCGACAGCGCGACCGCGGCGAGCGAGTACAGCGAAGCGCGCGGCATTTCTCGCTGTTCACGCTAGCTGCGCGATGGCCCGAACGTCAAGTATTCTGGCGCACTTAGGCCCGTTCGACCGCTTGACTGCACCGCGTGCGAACGGTAGGGTCCGCGCTCTTCCATGTACCTGCAAGAGCTCATCTTCACGCTCGGCCAGTTCTGGGCGAAGCATGGGTGCGTGATCGAGCAGCCGGTCGACGTCGAGGTCGGCGCGGGGACGTTCCATCCGGCGACGTTCTTGCGCGTGCTCGGCCCCGAGCCGTGGAACGCCGCGTTCGCGCAGTTCTGCCGGCGACCGTCGGATGGCCGCTACGGCGAGAACCCGAATCGCGCCGGCGCGTATTACCAGTATCAAGTCGGGCTCAAGCCATCGCCGCTGAACGTCCAGGACCTCTACTTGGCGTCGCTGCACGCGATCGGGCTGAAGACCGACGAGCACGACATTCGCTTCGTCGAAGACGATTGGGAATCGCCGACGCTCGGCGCGTGGGGCCTCGGGTGGGAAGTCTGGTGCGACGGCATGGAGGTGACGCAGTTCACCTACTTCCAACAGGCCGGCGGCATCGATCTCATGCCGGTGACCGCAGAGCTCACGTACGGCGTCGAGCGGCTCGCGATGTACTTGCAGAACGTCGACAGCATGTACGACGTGAAGTGGGACAAGCACGTCACGTACGGCCAGCTCCGCCAGCCGTGGGAGCGCGAGTACTCGACGTACCACTTCGATCAGCTCGATCCGAAGATCGCGTTTCACCTGTTCGACACCTACGAGGGCGAGTGCAAGCGCTTGCTCGCGCCGGAGATCAACCTCGTGTTGCCGGCGTACGAGATCTGCATGAAGTCGAGCCATCAGTTCAACTCGCTCGACGCGCGCGGCGCGATCAGCGTGACCGAGCGCGCGCGCTTCATCGGCCGCGTTCGCGCGATGGCGCGTGCATGCGCGCACGCGTACGTGCAGTCGCGCGCCCGGCTCGGCTTCCCGCTGTTGCCCACCGAGCTCGGCGCAGCCGCAGCCGCAGCGTTCGCGGAAGCCGCGAAAGACGGCGTCAACGCCGGCGCGCTCGCCGCGGCGCGCGTCGTCGCTCCGCACGCGAAAGAGCTGGCGCATGCCGGCTGATCTGCTGTTCGAGATCGGCTGCGAAGAGATTCCGGCCAAGATGCTCGCCAAGGCGCTCGTCGATCTGCCGGGCGCCGTCGCCAAGAAGCTCGCCGACGCGCGGCTCGCCCACGCCGAGATCAAAGCGTACGGCACGCCGCGACGGCTCGCGGTGATCGTGCACGGGCTCGCCGATCGCCAGCCCGAGCTCGACGAGGTCGTCACCGGACCGCCGGTGTCGGCGGCGTTCGCGCCCGACGGCACGTTGACCAAAGCGGGCCTTGGATTCGCCGCGAAGAACGGCGTCGATGCCAGCGCGATCGACAAGCAAGAAGTCGCCGGCAAGAAGGGCCTCTACGCGGTCGCGCGGCGCCACGTCGCCGGCGAAGAAGCGCGCAAGCTGTTGCCGGCGCTGCTCGGCGAGCTCGCGAGCGGCATCGCGTGGCCGAAGTCGATGCGCTGGGGTTGGAGCGACGCCGCGTTCGTGCGGCCGGTGCAATGGCTGGTCGCGCTGTTCGGCGGCGAGGTCGTGCCGCTCGAGTGGGCGGGCCAGACCAGCGGTCGCAAGAGCCGCGGCCATCGCTTCTTGTCGCCCGGCTGGCACGAGCTCGCCGACGCCGGCGCGTACGTC
>DASXEF010000635.1:0-2993 GCA_036490255.1 Kofleriaceae bacterium | reverse complement strand
GGCGATGTAGAACCGCGCCCAGTAACCGGCGCCGAACGCGATCGATTGCGAGTCGCCGATCGCGATCCGATAGCGCGCGCCGATCTCGTACGTGCCGGTATCGATGCTCGACTTCACCGTCGTGCTCGGGACTTCGATGCCGACGCCGAAGTACTTCGTGTAGTTGCCGTAGAAGCCAAGCCCACCGAGCCCGCTCGGATCGTCTTGCGCGAACGGATAGACCTCGCCGCCGATCGTGCCGCCCGCGCCTGCGGTGCCGACCCACGGCGGCGCCGCATCGGCGCCGGTGACGCCCCAACGCAACGTACGTCGCGTGACCGCGAGGCCGGCGTCGAGCGCGAGCCAGCCTTGCGTCTCGACATCGCGCGCCGCCACGACGCCTTCGTGATGCTTGTGCTTCTTGCCGGAGTGCGTGTGCACGCTCGCGTTGTCGGAATCGTCGTCGCCGCTCGCCGCGACGTGCTTGTGCGGCTTCGCATCGTCGTCGTCCGACGACTTCGCCTTGGTTTTCGGCTTCGCGTCGTCGTCGTTCGCGACCTTCGTCGGCCTGCTGTCGTCGTCGGTGAGCTTGTGAGGTTTGTCGTCGCTCTTCTCGGTCGTCTCGGTCTTCGCGACCGGCTTGCTCGAATCGTCGTCGTCGTCGTCGTCGCCGGTCGATGCAGCCGTCGCGGCGGCCTCTTCGATCTTCTTGCCGAGCTGTTTGCCGAGCTCGGCGCGCAGGATTTTTGGCGACTTCGCAGAGACGGTCAGCTTCGACTTGATCTTGCCGTGCCCCGAAAGCTCGAGCTCGACCGACTTGTGGCCCTTGTCCTTGACGATCGAGCCGTGAATCACGACCTCGACCTCGAGCTTGACGCGCAGCTTCTGCAAGCCCTTGCGATCGAGCGACACGCCGAGCTCGTCGATCGCGCTCTTGGTCTTCTCGAGCCCGACGACCTTCGCGGCGTGGGCCTTCGCTACTTCGACGAGGATCGTGCCGATCTTGTCATCGGTATCGTCGTCGAGCGGTGCGACCGCGACCTTGGTCTTCGGCTTTGCGGCCGCGATCGCGGGCACGACCAGCAGAAGCACCACGATCGCCTTCCAGCGCACTCGTCGAGGATATCGCAACCAGCAGCTCGATCCGGGTCAAAACGAGGTCAACTGCCGGCCGGCGTGCGCACCCCTTGGTTTTGTTTGATGAAGGCAATGGATTTGGGGGTTGTGGGACGCCGCAAAGTTTGTATCGTCCGCCAGTGAGAGTTGTCGTCGTCCTCGCGCTCGGTTGTGCATGCTCGGCGAGCAACTCGCGCGCCGGCCAGTTCTACGGCCTGTGGACGCTCGAGCACACGTCGAGCGTCGATAGCTGCAACGGCTCGTCGACGCTGACCGGCACGCTCGCGATCGATCCGGGGTTGTCGGCAGACCTCGAGATCCTGATGCGCGACTGGCCGCCGTGTGGCAGCGGCGTCGAGGCCAACGTCGACGGTGCGACGGCAACGGGATCGGCGACGTGCACGATCACGGGCTCCGGCTCCGACACCGACACCGTCGCGGTCGACCTCCCGAACTTGTCGCTGACGATCGACTCGACCAATCAGTATCTGTCGCTGAGCGGCATGCAGACGCAGACCGATCAGACCGGCGTCACGTGCGACATCACGCTCTCGGGCTCCGCGTTCAAGCCCGGCGTCGGTCAGTAACTCAGCCGGATGCCGGTCGCCACGCCGTAGACGCCGGGCGCGAGCAGGCCTTCGACGTAGTAATGAAAGTGCGGCACGTCGAGCTGCAAGCCGGCGAGCGCGTGCACGGTGAACACGCTCGGCGATTGCGAGCCCGACGCCGAGATGTCGACGGTGCCTTCCAGCGTGCCGTCATCGGTCTTCGTCATGTTGCCGTTCAGCGCGGCCGTGAACGTGCTCGAGCCGAACGTCAGATCGACGCCGCCGCCGGCGAACACCGCGAACACGTCGCCGAAGCGCACGCCGGTCGTGACTTCGATCGGGATCGAGAACGTGGTCGCGACCAGCGACAACGTGCCGGTCGACGTCAGCGTCATGTTGAGGCTCTCGCCTGGCGTCGTGCCGTCGAGCGTGAAGTGGGTGACGAGCGGTGCCGAGTTGCCGAGCGTCCAGCGCGCGAATTCGAGCCCGCTCGTGACGTCGACGCCGGTCCAGCGCACGGCACCCGGCCGCGACGGCATCACGACCTTGTACTGCGCGTGCGCGCCGAGCGTGAGCAAGTGACCGTCGAGGCTCTTGAGCGAGCCGGTCTCGTAGAAGCCGTTCGCGAACACGCTGAGCCGCGACAAGCCCCAGTGCCCGAAGTTCATGCCGGCGGTCGCGGCGATGTTGACGAGCGCGCCGGTCGTGAGCTTGCCGCTCGTGCTGAACGCTTCGTCGGTCGATAGCGCGCCGTCGACGACCACGCCGATCTCGATCTCGCTCGGCTGCGTCTGATAGTCGACGCCGAGGCTCTTGTTCGCGAACTGCGTCGTGGTCAAGAACGCGTCGAGCAGCGGGCCGATGTGCTGCGTCTGATAGACCGCATTGACCTCGGCTTCGACTTTCGAGATCAGCGTCGCGGCGCTGTCGCCGAAATCCTGCGCGAGCTGCTGGCCCGCCGGCGTGAGGTTGACGTTGACGGTGGCCTGCGCGTGAGCGCGGACCGAGAACAGTGCGACGACAACTACAATCGCCGCGAGCTTCACGCTACCGCCTGCGAACCGTGGTGATCGTGATCGGCGTCTTCGGCGCGTCCTTGCTGAACGGGCCCTGCGAGCCGGTCTCGACGTCTTTGATCTTGTCGACGACGTCGAGGCCTTCGACGACGGTGCCGAACACGGTGTAGCCCCAACCTTGCGCGTCTTTCCCGGTGTGATCGAGGAACTTGTTGTCGACGACGTTGACGAAGAACTGCGCGGTCGCCGAGTGCGGGTCGCCGGTGCGCGCCATCGCGACCGTGCCGCGCGTGTTCTTGAGCCCGTTGTCGGCTTCGTTCTGGACCGGCGGCTT
>DASXEF010000588.1:0-2049 GCA_036490255.1 Kofleriaceae bacterium | reverse complement strand
CACGTACGTCCATGCGATCACCGAGCTGTCGACGCCCGAAGAGCAGCGCACCGAGCCGATCGCAAACCTCGTCACGATGGTGCACCAGAGCGCAGAGGAGCTGACCGTCGTCAAGCAGGTCACGCTGGTCGACGCCGACGGCAAGCCGCTCACGCACGCGGACGGTAAGCCGATCGTGCGAACCCTCGCCGAGTGCGACGCGATCACCGAAGAGATCGCGAAGGGCGGCTGCCAGAAGCTGTTCTTCGACGTCAAAGCCTGCAAGGCCGACGAGACCTGCAAACACAAAGCGATCGCCGCGTGGGCCGTCGCGAACCTCAACGGCGGCGACGATCAGGCGCAGCAGTTCGTGCTCGTCACCGACGTCCCGCTGATCACGAGCGACGGCACACCGGTCAAGGACAAGAAATCGGGCCAGCCGATCACGAAGCACTTCGCCGATTGCGACAAAGCGACCGACGTCGATACCTGCCGCGAGCTGTTCCTCGACGTCTCGAACTGCAAGATCGCGCCGCCGGCAAACGGCGCCGATGCCTGCATCAAAGACAAGGTGGGCAGCTGGGTAGACTCGAACGCCAGCTCCGAGTAACGCTTCGCCCGTGCTCGCGCTGCTGCGCACGATCCGCCCCCATCAGTGGGTCAAGAACGCGTTCGTCGCGGCGCCGCTCGTATTCTCGCGCCACCTCGAGGATCGCGCCTATCTCGCGCGCGAGGCGCTCGCCGTGCTCGCGTTCTGCATGCTGTCGGGCGCGGTCTACGCGTTCAACGACGTGCGCGACGTCGAGGCAGATCGCCGTCACCCGACGAAGAAGTATCGGCCGATCGCCGCCGGCAAGCTGTCGGAACGCAACGCGCTGATCGCATCTGCAACGCTCGCGATCGTTGCCCTCGCGGGATGTCTCGCGCTGAGCTGGCAGCTCGCGGTGTGGGCCGCGCTGTATTTCGCGCAGAACATCGCCTACAGCGTGCGGCTCAAGCACGTCGCGTTCGTCGACGTCACGCTGCTCGCGAGCGGCTTCATCTTGCGCGTGCTCGCCGGCGCGGCCGCGATCGCGGTGCCGCCGTCGGCGTGGTTGCTCGTGTGCACGGCGCTGCTCGCGCTGTTCTTCGGGCTCGGCAAGCGCGCGCACGAGCTCGCATGGGCGAACGCGAGCTCCGGCGCCGCCGGCAGCACGGCGACGCGCGCGGCGCTGTCGGGCTATCGGCTCTCGGTCGTCAAGCCGACGATCTACCTGCTCGCGATCGCGACGTGCGCCGCGTATGTCGCGTACACGCTCGACATCGGCACGCGCGGCCTGGTGTACAGCGCGCCGTTCGTCGCGATCGGGATCATCCGGTTCTTGTCGCTCGCGCTGTGGCGGCCGCGGATCGACTCGCCGACCGACGCGATGCTGCGCGATCCGTGGTTCTTGCTCGATCTCGTCGCGGCGACTGCGACGGTCCTGTACATCATCTACGGCTACGCGTAAGAATCCCGTCGTGCCAGCCGACGAGCCCGCGATCGCGCGCCGCAAGGCCGATCACCTCGAAGTCGCCGCGTCGGGACGCGCCGAGGCCAAGCGCGGCACGCTGCTCGACGAAGTCCACCTCGTCCACCAAGCGCTGCCCGAGCTCGCCGTCGACGAGGTCGACCTGTCGACCGAGTTGCTCGGCAAGCAGCTCCGCGCGCCGCTGCTCATCACCGGCATGACCGGCGGCACGGCCGAGGCCGCCGCGATCAACCGCGACCTCGCACGCGCGGCCCAAGCGGCCGGCGTCGCGTTCGGCGTCGGTAGCCAGCGCGCGATGGCCGAGCACCCCGAGCTGCTCGCGACGTATCAGGTTCGCGACGTCGCGCCCGATGTCGTGTTGATCGGCAACGTCGGCGCGGTGCAAGCGCTCGCGATGGGCGCCGAGCGCGTCGCGCTGCTCGCGAAGCAGATCGGCGCCGACGCGCTCGCGATCCACTTGAACCCGGGCCAGGAGCTGATCCAGGAACGCGGCGATCGCGACTTTCGCGGGCTCGTCGCGGCCATCGCCAAGCTCGTCGCGGCGTCGCCGCTGCCGATC
>DASXEF010000587.1:0-10617 GCA_036490255.1 Kofleriaceae bacterium | reverse complement strand
CTTTGATCCGATCCGTATCGAGCTGCACCTGGTACGGGTCGGCCGCGTAGCCGTTTTCCTCGGCGCGATGCAGCGCGAGCCCGGTCAACAGATTCTTGTTCGAGATCTCGCGATTGCCCTCGAACTTGATCGATTCGAGCCACTCGTCGCCTGGTTTGTGGACCGGCGCGTGATGGCACGCGGCGATCAACAACAGCACGACGAGTCTCCGGTACACCGCATGCGGGTTCGCAAGATCGGGACCACCGCGCGTGTGCGGATTCGGCCTGCCAGGATTCTTCGGGGCGCGCGCTGTCGCACGCCGTGCGGTGTACGCTCGCGCGGCGTGTCACGCGTATTTCGAGCCGAATCGCTGCTCGCGATCATGCGGTACGTCCGATCGTGCGGCAGCGCGCAGTCGATCGAATTCACGGTGCTCGACCCCGATCGCGGCCGCGGCGAGCACGCCGGCGAGCTGATCGACGGCTTCGTGCACCGGCCGTGGCGGGTGTGGATCGATCTCGCCGAGCGGATGCGCCTGCGCATGCTCACGCCGCAATCGATCGCGCCGAACCTGGTTGGTTTGCGCTTCGAGCCGCTCGCGCAGACAAAACGATCGCGCGAACGGAGCTACGGCCCCGAGTCGGCGTTCGCGCGCGTTCGCAAGTCGGAAGATCCGAGCTTCGTGCTCGACCTCGCGGAGGCGCTCGAGCGCGTCGCGTTGCCGGCAAACGCGCGCGTGCTGTCGCTCGGCGTCAACACCGGCGATGAAGTCCAGCTCATGATCGATCTCGGCGTCGATGCGACGTTCGTCGGCGTCGATCGCGATGCCGGCGCGCTCGCCGTCGCGCGCCGTCGCTTCGGCTCGAACGTCGAGCTGATCGACGCCGACCTCGCCGACCCGATCGCAGATCCGCGCCGCTTCGATCTCGTGATCGCGATCGGCGTGTTGCAGAGCGGCGCGCTCGACGATCGCGCGTTGGTTCGCCGCATCGTTCAGGACAACCTCGCCGGCGACGGCAGCGTGATCTTCGGTCTGCCCAATTGCCGCTACGTCGACGGCGAGACCGAATACGGCGCACGGATGGTCAACTTCACGCAGCCCGAGCTCGGCCTGCTCGTCAAGGACGCCGCGTTCTATCGCAAGTACCTCCAACAACATCACCGCCAGGTCTTCGTGACCGGGAAGCACTACGTGTTCGTGACCGCGGTGCCGAACCGACAACAATCTGTTGCGGCCGAGGCCGATTCTCCGGGTGCCTCCGAGTGAGCATGCTGGTCCGACTATGATGACCATCCGCAAAGCGAACGAGCGCGGCCATGCCCGGCACGGCTGGCTCGACTCGCACCACACGTTCTCGTTCGCGGACTACTACGACCCCAACCACATGGGGTTTCGCGCGCTGCGCGTGATCAACGACGACCGCGTCGAAGGCGGTCGCGGCTTCGGCGCGCACCCGCATCGCGACATGGAGATCATCTCGTACGTGCTCGACGGCGCGCTCTCGCACAAAGACTCGACGGGCACCGGCGCCGTGATCCGGCCCGGCGACGTCCAGCGCATGAGCGCCGGCACCGGCGTCGTGCACAGCGAGGTCAACGCGTCGAAGTCCGACGAAGTGCACTTCCTGCAGATCTGGCTGATGCCCGACAAGCAGGGCATCGCGCCGGGCTACGAGCAGAAGGCGTTCAGCGATGCCGACAAGCGCGGCGCGTTCAAGCTCGTCGCGTCTCCCGACGGCCGAGACGGCAGCATCACGATCCACAGCGACGCACGCGTCTACGCGAGCGTCGTCGGCGCCGGCGACGCGGCGGAGCTCGCGCTGCCGACCGGCCGCTACGCGTGGGTGCAGGTCGCCCGCGGCACCGCGCGAATCAACGGCAAGCAGCTCGCCGCCGGCGACGGCATGGCCGTCGCGAACGAGCCGGTGTTGAAGCTCGAGGGCGTCGACGATGCCGAAGTGCTGACGTTCGATCTGGCGTAGTCAGTGCTGCGTCTTTTCGAGTAGCGCGCGCTCGCGTTTGTGCGCCGCCTTGAACCGATCGTCGAGCTGCTTCGCGTGATGCTCGTCGATCGCCGCGAGCGCCGCCGGAAAGATCTCGTGCTCCTCTTCGGCCGCGTGCGCCGTGACCGCGTCGCCGAGCTCGTCGAACTGGCTCATCCACGTGTCGCCCTGGAACAGCGAGCCTTCGAGCTGCATGATCCGGTTTTCGAGGTCGTTGGCTTCGATCGCGTGGCGCTCGACGTAGCCGCGCAAGCCCACGATCACCTCGAGCACCGGGTAGACCGCCTCGAGCTCCGCGCGCTCGTGCGCGATCAGCGCGACCCTGATCAGCGGCCACAGCGATTCGCGCTTGCTCGCGTCGTTGCGCAGCCGCTCGATCAAGGACGCGACCTCACCGTGCTGCTTCGCGAGCGTCTGAAATACGCCGACGAGGCCGTCGCGGTGCGCCTCCATCGATTTTTCGAGCCCACGCGCCTTCGACGCGACGATATCGATCGGGTTTGCCATGTCTGCTCCTTTCTCTCTGATCAGGTAGTGCGAACCACAGGCCGAATTTGTCACTCGCAGTTGACGACCAGTGCGCCGGCCCGCTGCAAGTCGACCCGCCAGCGGATCTCCGACGACGATCGACTGTTCTCGCGCACTTCGACGCCGATCCCGCGTGGCATCACCGCTGCACTAAGCGCCGGCATGACCAACATCGACATCGTTTCTCTCGCAACTGTCGTCGGCGGTGCCGGTAAGGCGACCACCACCACCAAGCCCGCCACGGCGACGTCGACGGCGGCGTCGGCCGGCCAAACCGCGCTCACGCTCGGCGGCGATGCGCTGCAGGGCTGCTTGTCGGCGGTTCAAGGCCAAGGCTCGAGCACGGGCGGCAAGACCACCAAGGCCTCGACGCCGAACGCGCAGTCGCTCGGCCTGACCTGCGCGCTCGGCGCCGGTGAGAGCTTGATCAAAGGCCTCGGCGGTCTGTTCGGCGGGAAGTAGTACGCTCGCCTCGTAGTGCATCGCCAACGTGTCGCCGCGATCGCACTCGCGATTGCCTCGGTCGCTTCGGCGGCGTGGCTCGCGGTTCGCGCGCAACACTGGAACGACGAGCTCGCGCTCGTCTCGCCGCTCGCGCGCATGCCTGCGCTCGCGATCGATCCGCATACGCCGAAGCTCGCTCGACGCGTCGTCATGGTCGTGATCGACGGGCTCGGCGTTGACGAATCACATCTGCCGTTTCTCGACGAGCTGCGTGCGCGCGGCGCATCGACGACGGCGCACGTTCCGTACCCGACGATCTCGCGGCCGAACTACGTCACGCTGCTCTCGGGCGTGCCGCCGGCCGATAGCGGCGTACGCGCGAATCGCGTCCGCATTCCAGTCACGCTCGACACCGTGCTCGATCGCGCGCGCGTCGCCGGCATGCGCGTCGCGACCGCGAGCGACTTCGGCATGCTGCCGTCGCTGTTCGTGCGCGGCGCGAGCTCGCTCACCGAGGTCCGCTGGACCGATGACAACCAGCCGATGCCGCCGGCATCGTGGCCGGTCGACGTCGCCGAGCGCAGCGATTCGCTCGCCGAGCTCGGACCGTCGATCGCGCGGCTTGCCGCGAGCGATGCGAGCCTCGTCACCGCGCTCGTGCTCGACGTCGATCGCGCCGGTCACGCCCACGGGATCGGCGACGACTACCGCGCCGCCGCGCGCGCCACCGACGCGATGCTGCGCGTCGCGTTCGCACATATCGATCTGTCGCGCGACGCGGTGATCGTGACCGCCGATCACGGCCACGTCGCGCCCGGTGGTCACGGCGGCATCGAGCGCGAGGTCTCGACCGTGCCGCTCGTGCTCGCCGGCGCCGGCATCGTGCCGCACGCGGTTGTCGACGATGCGCCGTCGGCACGATCGATCGACATCGCGCCGACGGTCGCCGCGCTGCTCGGCGTGCCGTCGCCCGGTCACGCCGAAGGCCGCGCGCTCGTCGGTCTCCTCGCGCTGTCACCCGACGCGGCCGCGCGCCGGGCGACCGCCGACCGAATTCGCACGTCGATCGTCGCGAGCGTCGTCGACGCGGCGCAGGTCGATCGGCCCGACGTCGCGCATCTCGTGATCGCCGCGCTCTTGCTCGCGATCGTGATCGCGATCGGCCGGCCGCGCGCGCTCGTCGGTACGATCGGCATCCCGGCGATGCTCGTCGCGCTCGGCGCGATGACGCGCTGGCAGTTCTCGCCGTCGTACGTGCCGAGCCTGCCGCGCGTCGAGCTGATCGGCGGCGTCTCGGCGATCGTCGCGACCACGCTGCAAGTCGTCGCGAGCTACGCCGTGATCCGGCGAGCGACCGACCGGCGCTTTGCAGGCAACCGGATCGCGCTCGTCGGGCTCGCGAGCGTGCTGGCGACGGTCGCGGCCGTGCGCGCGTGGTACGCGCCGCCGTTCGTCGCCGTGCCGCCGCCGTTCTGGTTCGTCGCGGTGCCCGCGATCGAGCTCGGCGCGGCGACAGCGTGCCTCGCGATCGCGATCACGCTCGCGATCGCCCGCAATCGCGGCTGATCAGCCGCCGCAGAAGTTGTTATCGCCGGCGTTGCACAGCGCTTCGCGCGTGCGGTGGATCGCCGAGTCGATGTCCTGAACCGCGCGATGCTTCAGGTGCTTCGCGTAGTCGTTGTCCTCTTCCTTGTTGACGTCCTCTTTCGCCGCGCGCAGCGAGTCGAGCGCCTTGTGCAGGCGGCCGCGATACGGCGGGTCACCGGCATCCGCGGGCGGGTGATCGTCTACGTTCTTGCCGTCGTCGATCGCCGCCTCTTTGATCTTGTGGATCGCGGCGTCGATGTCGCCGATCGCGCGCGACTCGTCCCACTTGACGTCGGAGTCACCGTGGCGGCGCTGGAGGTTCCAGCGCGCGGTCCGCAGGTCGGTCAACGCGTGCAGATACGCCGGGTGCGAGCCCGGCTGGTCGGCGGCCGCCGGCTGCGCGAACGTGCCGAGTGCCAGCGCGAACGGAACAACGAGTGCGAGAAGTTTGGTCATGGCCGGTGCGGTTTGCAGTGGTCGCGCCAGCTCCCGGATGAGATTTCAGCGACTTGTGCGAGATCGCAACGGACGAAAAGCCGCGGCGGGGCATTCGTCCGAGCGCGTTGCCGCGCGCTGCCGGCCATGACCAACGCGCGGCTAGGACGACTTGTTCTTCATCATCATCATCATCGGCAACATCGTCGACATGCTGCTGCTGCTGCCGCCGTTCTGAGTCAGCTGACTCAGCGACGACTGCATCATCTGCATCATCTGCATCATCTCGGTCGACATCGTGTCGTCGGACGTGCCGCTGGTACACATTCGGGTGCCACCGTCGACCGAGGCGAGCTGCTCGGCCGAGAGTATTTCGAGTCCGGGATGCGACATGAATCCGTCTACAGCAGTGATCGTGCCGAACATCTGATCAGCAGTTGCACGGGGTTGGCAGACGCATTGCGGCATCCCGCCGCATACCCGAAATGACACCCGTCGCTCCCAGTAGACATCGAACGCGCATGACAGTTCGCGACGCACGTGCGGCGTACTTCGCCGAGAACGGCTTCTCCGAGGCGAGCTACCGCGATCGCTTCACGCGGATCCCACTCGGACCGATCTCGCTGCCGATGTGGAATCCACCGTCGCGGCAGCGCGCGGTCGCGTTCCACGACCTGCATCACGTCGCGACCGGCTACGCGACGACGTGGCGTGGCGAAGCCGAGATCGGCGCCTGGGAGATCGGCGCGAGCTGCGGGACATTTGCAGCGGCGTGGCTCTACGACGCATCGGCGATGGCGTTCGGCGTGGCGGTTTGTCCGCGGCGTACGTTTCGCGCATTCGTGCGCGGTCGCCACGCGCGCTCGCTCTACACCGGCTCGCATGCAATCGACGACCTGCTCGACGTGCGCGTCGACGAGCTGCGGGCGTTGCTCGCGCTCGACCGGGCACCGCGCCCAGCGACCTGGCGCGATGTCGCCGCGTTTGCGATCGCGTTGCCGCGCGCGCTGGTGCGCGCCGTGGCGTCAGCGTTTTCGTGACGCGATCGGAACGTCGGATGCATTTCTAATGGGCATGAAGGCCACCATCCTCTCGCTCGCATTCGTCGCGTCGACGGCGTATGCGATGCCGACCGATCAGGATCCGACGCAGCTCGAAGTTAGCTCGCCCGCGTTCAACGCGAACCAGCCGATCCCCGCCGAGTACACGTGCGACGGCGCCGGCACGTCGCCCGCGATGAACTGGTCGACACCGCCCGCCGGCACGCGCAGCGTCGCGGTGCTCGCCGAAGACACCGACGCGCCGAACGGCGTCTTCACGCACTGGCTGCTCACCGACATCAACCCGCGCATGACGCACCTCGCGAAAGGCGGCGCGATTCCCGCCGGCGCGTTCTCGGTGAACAACGACAAGGGCAAGCCCGGTTACACCGGCCCGTGCCCGAGCGACGGCACGACGCACCACTATCACTTTCACGTCTACGCGCTCGACGTCGTGCTCGACAAGGCGATGACGCACTCGGCGTTCGCGTCGGCGATCCAGGGCCACGTGCTCGCGCAGGGCGAGCTCGTCGGTACCTTCGAGAAGTAGTCAGAGCGTCTTCAGATATTCGATCACCGCGACGACATCGGCGGGATCGAGCTGCGCCAGGAACGGATGACCGCCCGTGCCGAGACCCGCGCGCGCCGGCGCGGCGGCGCTCGCGACGCCGATCGCGTCGAGATCGTAGTCGGCGAGCGGATCGATCGCGTAGCCCGCGGCGCGATGCTCCGGCATCGTCGCGATCACGGCGATGCTCGGCCACTGACCGGCATGACCGTACGGCCCGCGCGCCCACACGTTGGTCAGGATCGGCGGCACGTAACCGCCGGTCGCGCGCGAGTGCGTGAGGCCGCCGGTGATCGCGTTCGCGCTATCGACGAAGCTCGGGGTGACCGCGTTCGCCCGCGCGGGATCGGTCTCGACATCGCGCAGCGGCACGACCTGTTCGCGATAATCGGCGATCCGACCGTCGGGCGAGTAACGGCCGTGACACGGTGCGCACTCGTCGAGAAACAGCGTGTGACCGCGCTCGGCTTTCGCGCGATCGATCGCGCCCGGAAACGCGGGTCGCGGCGCCGGGTGACGCAAAAACGCGGCGAGGCTCGCGCCCTGTTGCGGATGGCGCATGAACCATTCGGGGCGCACGCCGGCGGCGAAGTCGGCCTCGACGGCGAGCACCTCCATCGGGCCGGTGCCGACCCCATCCCACGACAGCGTCTCGCGCTTGGCGAAGCCGATCACGTCGGGGATCTTGGCCCAGCCGACGTCGGGAGCCGTCTCGACCGGGCGACCGAGCAGCTGCGCGATCGCGAGCGCGAACGTCTCGATCGTCGCGACGCGGCCCGGCGGCCCGTCGTGGACGCGCGCCAAGAACTCGCCGCGAGCTTTCGCGCGCGCCACGAGCGCATCGACCGTCGCGCCGACGAGCGCATCGCGATACAGCGGCGGCCACGGCGTGCCTCGCTCGGCGGCTGTGACATCCGCCATCGGGCCGAGGATCTGCGCGGTGAACGTCGGCTCGCGCGCGACGTCGCTGAACGCCGCATCGTACGCGTGAATTCGCACGCGCTTGTTGGCCAAGCCGATGACGAATGCTTCGCCGCCGCGCCAATGCACGCGCTCGGCGTGGCACAGCGCGCAGCTCGTGACGACGAACGCCGCGCCGGTGATCGGATCGATCGTCAGGTGCATGCCGACCGGCAAGCCTTCGCGCTCGTCGAGATCGGGGCTGCTCGGTTTCGGCGCGCGCGCGATGAAGCCGAACTTCGCCGCGAGCTCGCGCGGGTTCGCGCCGAACTGATCGGGATACACGCGCATCAGCGTGAGCCACATCGGATACGGCACGCCGGTGCGATACGGATCGCCGATCCCGGTGCGCGTGAAGATCGCCTCGCCCGCCTCGCGCGACGGCGTCGCGATCTCGTACTCCGCCGGCTCCGACATCGGAGCGCTGCTCGTCGCCCACGGCACGCTAGGCGGACCTTCCGGCGCCGCGGGCTCCGAGCTCGATGGCGGCGGCATCGACGAGCCACAGCCCGCCAGAGCGACGACGATCGCGAACCATCCACCGCGCATGAGGTCACGCTATCGCGTCGCGCCGGTGAGCGCACCCGCTCGCGCCGGTATAGGTACGCGGCTTGCTCGAAGTCAGCCTCATGCGAACGATCCAGAAGGTCGTAGTTCTCGGCGGAAACGGTGTCATGGGTTCGGGCTCCGGCGCGGTGTTCGCCGCCGCCGGAATTCGCACGGTGTTGCTCGCGCGCACGGCGGAAAAGGCAGCCGCGGGCGCCGCCCGTGCGCAACAGCTCGCCAAAGGCGCGATCGCCGACGGTGTGCTGACCACAGGCACCTACGACGAAGATCTCGCGGCGGCGCTCGCCGATGCCGACCTGATCCTCGAAGCGGTCGCCGAGGATGTCGCGACCAAGCGCGAGGTGATGTCGCTGCTCGACAAGCTGCGCGGTCCCGATGCGATCGTCGCGACGGTCTCGTCGGGTCTGTCGATCGCGGATCTATGCGCCGGCTACTCGCCGTCGCTGCGCTCGCACTTTCTCGGGATTCACCTGTTCAACCCGCCGACGGCGATCCGCGGCTGCGAGCTGATCGCGCACGCCGGCACCGAGCTCGGCGTCGTCGCGGTCGTGCGAGATCTGTTGTCATCGGCCTGCAACCGCGAGGTCGTCGAGTGCTCCGACAAACCCGCGTTCGCCGGCAATCGCCTCGGCTTCAAGCTGCTCAACGAAGCGGCGCTCCTCGCCGAAGAGCACGGCGTCGCGTTCGTCGACCGCTTGCTCGGACCGCAGACCGGCCGCGCGCTCGCCCCGCTCGCGACGATCGACCTCGTCGGCTGGGACGTTCACAAAGCGATCGTCGACAACGTGCGCGCACGCACGCGCGACACCGCTCGCGACTCGTTCGTGCTGCCCGCGTACGTGCAACACGGCATCGATCGCGGCCACCTCGGCCGCAAGACGAAGCAGCTCGGCGGCTTCTATCGCGACAAGGGCGCGCTCGCGCTCGATCCGAAATCCGGCGACTACCTGCCGACCTCGCCGGTCGCGTCGCCGCTCGCCGAAGCGATGGAAGCCGTGCTCGCGACCAAAGGCTATGCCGGCGCGATGGACGTGATGTGCAACGCGCGCGGGCTCGAAGCGGACCTGCTGCAGCGCGTGCTGCTCGGCTATGTCTCGTACGGCCTCGGGCTCGTCGGCGAGGTCGTCGCACGCCCGCGCGACATCGACCGCATCATGGGCTTCGGCTTCTGTTGGGCACCGCCGGGCTTGCTCGCCGACGCGATCGGCGCCGAGCGCACCGCGCGCATGCTCGACGAGCTGCAGCTGCCGGTGCCGGCCACGGTGCTCGCCGCGGCGCGCTCGAACCGCGCGATCTTCGACGAGCCCAGCGTCGACGCGAAGCGATTCTTCGCGGTCGCCGCGTAGCGGCGCGAGCCACATGCGACGGTCTCACGGCTCGTCGACACGGATCCGGTCGGCGATCTCGAGTCGCCGTGCGATCGCGTCGATCTGCGCGAGCGCCGCGGTGGCATCGCGCAACTCGAGATACACCGTGACGATCCCATCGTCGGCGCTATCCCCTTCCACCGTCGCGAGGCGGCCGCTCTCGATCTCGCGAATCAGCGCATCACCTGCGGCTTGCGCGCGCTCGATCGGGTAGTCATCGTCGGCCAGGATCTCGACGCACAGCGTCGGCCGTTTGATCGTGACCTCGATCCACTCTGCGATGCCGAGCCGATTCGCGATCGCCCGGATCCGCCGCGCCGCGTGGTTGGGTTTCTTGGCCGAGAGCCACATGTCCATCGCGCCGAAGCCCGTGCCGGTATCTCCGACCGGCCCGACGTCGCGCTCGATCGCTTCGATCAGCCGCGCGCGAAGCTCGAGCGGCCTTCCGGGTAACGTCGCACCGAGGATCAGCCTGACGTGAAGCTCTCGCACCGAGCGAGCTTACATCGCCGTAATCGTCACCGTGTACGTCTGCGTCGACGCATCCGCCGCCGTCACGACATACGCGACCGGCATCGTGAAGTTGTTCGCGGTCACGCCGCTGGTCTGCACGATCGCGCCGACCGCGACGCTCTTGCCGGTCGTCGCGAACGTCGCGACCAGCGCGGTGACGTCGGTGCCGGTCGGCACCGTCGCCGCGATCGCGGTGCCGGTGATCGTCGCGGTGACGTCGGCCATCAGCGCGCCGTTGTCCTTCGACAGGAACTGAAAGCTCGTGATGTCCTTCGCCGGGCTCGCGGCGACCGTGACGGTCACCGTGTACATCTGGGTCGAGCCGTCGGCGGCGGTCACGACGTATGCGACCGGCATCGTGAAGTTGTTCGCGGTCACGTTACTGGTCTGCACGACGGTGCCGACCGCGACGCTCGCGCCGGTCGTCGCGAACGATGCGACGAGCTTCGTGACGTCGGTGCCGAACGGCACGGTCGCAGCGATCGCCGTGCCGGTGATCGTCGCGGTCACGTTCGCGGTCAGCCCGGAGTTGTGCACGGTCAAGAACTGGAAGCTCGTGATGTCCTTCGCCGGGCTCGGCGCGATCGCGACGGTGACCGTGTAGCTCTTCGTCGATAGATCGG
>DASXEF010000516.1:0-5081 GCA_036490255.1 Kofleriaceae bacterium | reverse complement strand
TCACCGTCGAGTGCCCGACCGGCTCCGGCAAGCGGGTGAACCTCGCGAAGGTCGCCGAAGAGCTCGAGACGCGGCTCGCGTCGCTGTTCTTGCCCGACGCGAACGGCCGTCGCCCGTGTCACGGTGCCGACGATCGCTATGCGAGCGACCCGTATTTCAAGGACCTCGTGTTGTTCTACGAGTACTTCCACGGCGACAACGGGCGCGGGCTCGGCGCGAGCCATCAGACCGGTTGGACCGCGCTCGTGGCGAACATGATCGAGCGCGTCGCGGTCGCGCGAACCGAACGATGACGCGCGAATGGCTCGAAGCCGACGGGCAGGGCGGGTTCGCGATGGGCACCGCCGACGGCATTCGTACGCGCCGCTATCACGCGCTGCTGTGCGCGGCGATGCAGCCGCCCGACGATCGCCGTGTGCTCGTCGCCGATCTCGAAGTCTTCGTCGAGACGGCGGCCGGTAAGTTCCCGCTGTCGAGCCATCGCTATCGCGGCGACGTGGTCTATCCGAAGGAGCGCGGCGACTTCACGCACGTGCCGTGGCCGAAATCGACGTGGACGTTCGGCGACGTGACGATCGCCGGCGAGATCGTCGTCGAGCCGGGTGCGGCGCGCGTCGCGCTGCGCTGGACCAAGCTCGCCGGCGGCCACGCGCGCATGTTCGTGCGGCCGCTGCTCGCGTCGCGCGGTTATCACGAGCTGCAACGCGAGCACGCGAGCTGGCGATTCGATGCCGTCATCGCCGGCAGCGACGTGACGTGGCAGCCGCACGACGTCACCATCGCCGCGAGATCGAACGGCCGCTACGATCACGCGCCCGACTGGTATCGCAACTTCGTTTATCTCGACGAACGCGAGCGCGGGCTCGACTTCGAAGAGGATCTCGCGACGCCGGGCATGTTCGTGTTCGATCTCGCCCAGCCGGCACAGCTCGCGTTTGCGACACGCATCGCCGATCTCGACCTCGAGCCGTGGTCGCGCGAGCAAGCGCGGCGCGCGGCGTTTCCGAGCGAGCTCGCACGCGCGGCGTCGCAATACATCGCGTGCGGCAAGACGGTGATCGCGGGGTATCCGTGGTTCGGCTGCTGGGGGCGCGACACGTTCATCTCGTTGCGCGGGCTTTGCCTCGCGACCGGACGGCGCGACGTCGCGAAGCAGATCTTGCACACGTGGGCGCGCGCGATCGACCGCGGCATGTTGCCGAACCGATTCGGCGATCGCGACGGCGTCGCCGAGTACAACTCCGTCGATTCCGCGTTGTGGTTCGTGATCGCCGCGGATGCCTACGGCCGCGACCCCGTCCTCGACGAGGCGATCGCGGCGATCGTCGGCGGCTACACGACCGGCACGCGCCATCGCATCGGTCAAACGCCCGACGGCTTGCTCGCGTGCGGCGAGCCCGGCATCCAGCTGACGTGGATGGACGCGAAGCTCGACGCCGAATGCATCACGCCGCGCATCGGCAAGCCGGTCGAAGTGCAGGCGCTGTGGATCAACGCGTTGAAGATCGCCGGGCGCGACATCGCCGCGGCGAAGGCCGCCTTCGTGGCGCGGTTCTGGGATCCGGCGCGCGGCTACCTCGCCGACGTGGTCGATTGCGATCACGTCGCCGGCGCGATCGACGCATCGCTGCGGCCGAATCAGCTGTTCGCGGTCGGCGGATTACCGCTCGCGCTCGTCGACGGCGACATCGCGCGCGCCGTCGTCGAGACCTGCGAGCGCGCGTTGTGGACGCCGGCGGGGCCGCGCTCGCTCGCCGAGCGGGATCCGAAATATCGCGGCCGCTATTTCGGCGGCGTCGCATCGCGTGACCGCGCGTATCACCAAGGTACCGTGTGGCCGTGGCTCGCCGGCGCGTTCCACGACGCGTACGTGCGCGTCCACGGCGACCGCGCAGCGGCGCATGCGAAGTTCATCGCGCCGTTGCTCGCGCGAACGAACATCGCCGGGCTCGGCCACATCTCCGAAATCTGCGACGGCGATCCGCCACATCGCGCCGTCGGCTGCCCGTTTCAGGCGTGGTCGGTCGCCGAGCTCCTCCGCTCAGGGACGTAGTCCATTAGCTCAAGTTGCCGCTCGCAAGCTGCCGACATTGTTGAGTGCACGAGGGACGCACTAAAGCGAACAGTCTCGTCGGAAAACTCCAACGAGACTGTTCGCTTTAGTGCGTCCCTCGTCCACCTAACGATCGCGCGTGGTTGCGCGATCGAAGTTGCGTTAATGGACTACGTCCCTGGTTTGGGGAGGTCACCGACGGAGCGCGCGAGCGCGACGAGCGCGCGATAGTAATCGTAGCGCGCAGTCGCAAATGCGAGCCGCGCACGCGCGGCATCGGTCTGCGCGTCGAGCACGTCGGTCGTCGTCGCGGCCGCGTTGTCGAAGCGGACCTTTTGCAAGCGCAGCGCTTCTTCGGCGGTCTGCTGCTGCGTCTGCGCGACGGCGAGGCTGTCGTACGCGGTCTTCGCGTCGAGCCAACGGTTGCGGACGTCGAGCTTGACCTGATCGACGAGCGCGAACGCCGCGGTTTGCGCGCGCGCCTTGTCGGCCTTCGCCGAATCGTACTGATCTTGCGTCGCGCCCCAGTTCCACACGTTCCACGTCGCGGTGAAGCCGATGAACTCTTCGTCCCTGGGCTCGAACGGCTGGACGCCGGTCAAGTGGTTCCACTGTGCGACGCCGCGAATGTCAGGCAGGTAACGCTCCCACGCCGCGGTCGCGTTCGCTTCGGCGGCTTCGATCTGCTCGCGCGACGATGCGAGCTCGGGGCGCGTTTGCATCGCACGGCGCTGCGCTTCTTCGAGCGAGACGGCGAGCGCCGGGGGCGTCGGCGGAAGATCGTCGGAGATATCGACCGGCGCACCGTCGGGTAGACCGATCTGCACGACGAGCCCGCCGAGCGCGCTCTGGATGCCGCTGTCGGCTTTGAGCGCGGTCTGATCGGCCGCGGCCTTGGCCGATTGGAAGCGGAGCACGTCGATGTCGGTGTACGTGTCGGCCTGGCGCAATTGCTTGGCGCGATCGAGCTCGCTCTGGATGTCGTCGACGGATTTGTGCGCGACCTCGGCGTTCGCGCGCGCCTCGAGCAGGCGGATGTACGAGTCGGCGGTGCGGTACGCGATGTCGAGCCGCGTGCGGTCGTAGTCGTGCATCGTCGCGTTGGACTGGTGCTCGCTCGCGCTGACGAGCTCGCTGAGATACGCGAGGCCGCTCAGCGGCTGTTGCAGCTGCACGACCGTCGCGGTCGTGAAGAACTGGTGGAGCTCGAAGTTGCCGAGCGCGCCGAACGCGAGGATGTACGGCTCTTTATATTTGTCCATCGCTTCGCTGACGTTGAGCTCGACCCAGCGGTTCGCGCGTGCGGCCGCGGCCTTTGCCTCGGAGCTATCGAGCGCTTGCTTGGCGGCAGCGATGTCGGGGTTGCGACCGAGCGCGAGTTGGATCGCGCTCTCGAAGGTGAGCGTTTGTTTTGCGGGCTCGTCGGCACGCACTACGGCGGCCTGGCTAGCCAGCCAGAAAATAATCGCGAGCTTTTTCATACGTACCTAGTGCTGCAAATGAACCTTGACCTCGACCGACAGTCCAGCGTGGAGCTGCGAGAGATCTTGGCCAGAGTCCCACGCGATCTTCACGGGAACGCGTTGGACGACCTTGACGAAGTTACCGGTAGCGTTATCGGGCGGCATCATCGAGAACCGCGCGCCGGTGCCGGCAGACACGCTCGTGACTTTGCCGTGCAACGCGCCGCCGAACGCGTCGACTTCGATATCGACGGGATCGCCGGGACGAATCCGGTCGAGCTGCGTCTCCTTGAAGTTCGCGACGACGTACGTGGTCGCCGGCACGATCATGACGAGCGTCGAGCCGGTCTGGACCATCTGGCCTTCGTGCGCGCCGAGGCGCGACACCGTGCCGGCCGTCGGCGCGACGATCTTGGTGTAGCCGAGCTGGAGCTTCGCGATGTCGAGCGCGGCCCTCGCGCTATCGACGCGCGCGTGGGCGAGCGCGGCGGCCGCCGTCGCCGATGCGATCTGGCGATCGACCGGCGTCGATTGCTCGACGCGGCCTTGTGCCTCGGCGACACGCGACACCGCTTGCGCCTGGGCATCGTGAGCGGCCGCGAGGTTCGCGTTCGCGGCGTCGAGTGCGGCTTGCTCCGAGTCGCGCGTCGCCTGCGCGCTCTCGAGCGACTGACCGCTGACGGCGCCGGCATCGTGCAGCTTCTTCGCGCGGTCGAGATCGGCCTGCGCTTTGATCAGCTCGGCCTTCGCGCGCGCGACTTGCGCTTGTGCGGCGTCGGTCTGCGCGGCCGCCGAGCGCACCGATGCGCCTTGGCCCGCGAGCATCGCCTTTGCCGACGACAGCGCGCCGCCCGACGTCGACTTCGTGATGTCGACCTGCGCGTCGGCCGACTGGGCCTGCGCGGTGGCGGCGTCGAGGTCGGCTTGCGCCGCCGCGACCTTCGCCTTGTAGTCGGCGTCGTCGATCTGGGCGATCACCTGGCCGGCTTGGACCTGCTGGTTGTCCTGCACGCCCATCTTCAAGATCACGCCGGTGACGCGTGTCGAGATCGGCACGACGTCCGCATCGACCTGCGCGTCGTCGGTCTCGACCTCGTCGCGTGTGATGTAGCCGTGGACGAAGTAAATGCCGACCGCGGCGAGCGCGAGCCCGGCCAAGAGCAAGTAGGCACGCGTGGCCTTCTTCTTCTTGGGCACGGGCGCGACGACCGTCGCCTTCGGCGCTTCGGGAGTTCCATTCGTGGGGCGAGTTTCGGCGGTGGCCATAGTTACTCCAAAGAGATTTCGACGTGCGCGGCGCCTGCACCAGTGAACCGGGGCACGCGCAGGAAGAACAACAGGGGGATGACTCCGAGGAACAAGATGCCCTGGAAGATGAAGACGCGGTCGAAGCTGAGCACGGTGCTTTGCGCGTACCAGCTCATCGCGACCGCACGCCCCGCGCCCATCGTCGCGTTCATCGCGGTCACGCCGTGCTCGATGAGGCCGGTGCGAATGGCCGCCATGTGCGCGACGACTTCGGGGCGGAGCATGGTGAGGCTCGGCGCGAGACCGGCACGGGCTTC
>DASXEF010000499.1:0-4101 GCA_036490255.1 Kofleriaceae bacterium | reverse complement strand
CGCCGCATGCAACGACAGTAAGACGCCGCGCCGCGTTCGGAAGTTGCTCGACCGCGCTATTTATCGTGCGACAGCGTGCGACGGCTGCGACCGGTTACTGCCGCGCGGTGTGCATCGTCTCGATGCGCCACTTGCCGTCGTGCTTGCGCCAGCTCGCATCGAACACGCCGTCGACGACAACGGCTTTGCCGTCGGGCGTCGTGACGGCTTGGTGATAGTGGCCGTGCTGCACCGCCGCGTCGCCGTTGACGCGCGTGGTGACGCCGGTGAGCTGATAGTCGGTGACGTGATACTGCGCGAAGCCGTGCAGGAACGAGCTGATCGCGGCGGTGCCGATCACCGGCGGTTGATCGGCGTCCGAGATCGACGCGTTCGGCGCGAGCAATGCGACCGTCGCATCCACGTTCATCTCGTAGATCGATTTGCGAAACGCCGCGAGTGCGTCGTTGACCTGACGCTCCGGGCTGCCGCACGCGGCGAACAAGATCGCGATCACGATGAGCCTTTTCATCACAGCCCCGCTTGCGCCTTGAGCGCTTCGGCTTGGTCGTGCGCGCGCAGCGCATCGACGATGTCATCGATCTGGCCGTCCATCACGGCCGGCAAGTTGTGCTTCGTGAGGCCGATGCGATGGTCGGTCACGCGATCCTGCGGAAAGTTGTACGTGCGGATCTTCTCCGAGCGATCGCCCGAGCCGACCTGCGATTTGCGATTTGCCGCCTCGGCGGCACTCTGCTTCTCGCGCTCGTGCTCGAGGATGCGCGAGCGCAGGACTTTCATCGCCTTCGCGCGGTTCTTGATCTGCGAGCGCTCGTCCTGACACGCGACGATCGTCATCGTCGGCAAGTGCGTGATGCGCACCGCCGAGTCGGTCGTGTTGACGTGCTGGCCGCCGGCGCCGCTCGAGCGATACGTATCGATCTTGAGATCCTTCTCGTCGATCTTGACGTCGACTTCTTCGGCTTCGGGCAGCACGGCGACCGTCGCCGCGCTCGTATGGATGCGGCCCTGCGCTTCGGTCGCCGGCACGCGCTGCACGCGGTGCACGCCCGACTCGAACTTGAGCTTGCTGAAGACGTCTTTGCCTTCGATCAGGCAAATGATCTCTTTCATGCCGCCGGCCGTGCCCTCCGACACCGACATCGTCTCGACCTTCCAGCCGTTGCGCTCGGCGAAGCGCGAGAACATGCGGTAGAGGTCGCCGGCGAACAGCGCGGCTTCGTCGCCGCCCGTGCCGGCGCGAATCTCGAGGATCGCGTTCTTGCCGTCGTTCGGATCTTTCGGCAGCAGCAGGATCTTCATGTCCTGCTCGGCCTGCTCGCGCTTGGCGTCGAGCTCGGTCAGCTCGCCGCGTGCCATCTCGCGCATCTCGGCATCCGACTCGGTGTCGGCGAGCTGCTTGGCCTGCGCGGCGTCGCTGCGCAGCTTCTCGAGATCGCGCCACGCGTGGACGAGCGGCTCGAGCTCCGCGTGCTCGCGCGACAGCTTCATGAACTCGGCGCGCTTGTTGATGACCTCGGGCGTGCCGAGCAGCGCTGCGACTTCTTCGTGGCGACGGGTGAGCGTCGCCATCTTTTCGCGGAAATTCGGAGTATCGAGCATGCCGAACCGGTGTTCGCGTCAGCCGATACTCTACGAGCAATCGGGACGTTGTTGCTGCGCCGTTGGTTAGAACGGCGCGAGCACTCTCACGACTTCGGCGCTTGCGCCTTCGCGTACTTCTTGTTGAACCGATCGATGCGGCCCGCGGTGTCGAGCAGCTTCTGCTTGCCCGTGAAGAACGGGTGGCAGTTCGAGCAGATATCGATACCGAAGTCGCCGCGCGTCGAGAACGTGTCGTGGACCGCTCCACACGCACAAGTGATGTGAGCCGGGCGGTAGTGGGGATGACCAGCGGTGTCCTTCATAGGGCGGGTAGATGTAAGGCTTTATCGAGCCCGGCGCAAGGGCGCCGTTTGCCTGGCTATTTAGTCAGGATCCCTGCGTTTTTGCCCGACCACCGAGCCGTTTCGGTGCCTTGTCGGGATACAGCGGCACGATCTCGCGGCCGATGCGTAGGTCGTGGACGTTGCGATAGCGCGCCGACAGATCGAGGTTCAGGAAGACCTTGTTCTGATCGAACAGCCCGAAGCTGGTCGACACGATGATCTGCTCGTCGCCGATCTTCTCGAAGCCTTCGGGGATCACGTCGTGGCCGTAGATCGCCATCGTGCCGTGCGTTGCGCGCAAAAACCGCTTCGCCTCGGCTTCGGTGGCCGAGCGCGCCCACAGGATCTTGCCGACGACCGGCGTGTCGAGCAGATCGAGCGGGCTCTCGAAGCCGGCGCCGGATAGATCCGCGCTCTCGAGATCGGCGAGCGAATCGATCTGCGCGGCGGGCGCGCCGTGCGTGAAGACCGCGCCGCACTTCGAGACCGCGGCGAGCGCGAACGTGTGGATGATGCCGCGCATGCGCGCCGTGCCGGTCACGCCCAAGATGTGCTCGAGCAGCGCGACTTCATCCGCGGCAAACTTCGCGGTGTGCGGGCCGCCGATGTGGCCGTGCTCGTGGTTGCCGAGCAGCGCGTGGATGCGACCGGGATACTGCGCGGCGAGGCCGGCGTACGCGATCATCACGTCGCCCGATGCATCGCGATAGTACTCGCCCAAGAAGTCCGGCCAGTCCTCGGGCTCGATGTGCGGGCCGTGGATCAGATCGCCGGTGAAGATCAGGTGCACGTCGCCGCTGTGATCGAGCAGCGCCTGCTCGTAGACGGCAACCATGCGCTGGAAGTCGCGCATGCAGCCCTGCAAGTCGGTGCACACGAGCAGGCGGCCACGATCGGGGAGCCTGATCACGCGTGCCATCGAAGATGCGAAAGTATCACGCGCCGTCAGTTGTCGGTCGTGATCGCGGCGCTCACGAAGTCGCTCGTCGAAACGGTAGGCCCGACGTCGTAAATCACCTCTTCGGAGAGCGTGTACTTCGTGCAGGCGCTGCCGTTCTCGTAGTAGAGCGTGCCGGCTTTGGTCGTCGGCTGATGGAGCTCGTAGCTCTCCGTGCAGCCCGTCGTCGCCAGGTACTTGCGGACGTACGACGGCGGCGTGACCGGCGCGCACGTCGCCGGGCCCGTGTAGAGATCGACGACGTCGATCGCCGTCTTGCACACCGAGTCCGAGAAAAAGAAGCCGGTCGTGACCTGGACGCCGCTGTCGGGCACGCAGCGGATCGAGCCGTCGGAGAGCTGCTCGGGCACGCAGACGGCCATCTCTTGCGAGTCGTACAAGTAGGTCGGATCGCGGAAGTGCAGCGAGCCGCCGTCGCCGTAGTGAATGAGCTGGATGCGATGGCTCGCGAGCGTGTCGGGCGTGCGCTGGAGCTGGGCGAGCGAGACGTTCGAGCCGAGCGAGTAGTAGCTCTCGGTCGCGTCGACGGTGTCGGCCAAGCACAGCGAGCCGAACGGCTCGTACACCGTCGCCGGCGTCGTCATCTTCGTGCCGACCGCGTGATAGCTCGCGAGATCCGACGGGCACGACGTCCCCGACGGATACGTGTACGCGTACGGCGGCGCCGAGCACGTCGTCGTGATGTCGAGCGTCGGCTGCGTGCACGCGATGTCGCGATCGAGATACGCGTCGAACGCGTTGGTCGGCGCGCACGACGCGGTCGTCGCGCTGTCGCCGTAGTACTCGGGCGAGCAATCGGTGTTCGTCGTGCCGTCGTGGAGCAGCGTCGGCAGGACCGCACCGTCGGGGCTCGTCCACGACCGCACGCCGATCGTGTCGCCCATCGGCGCGCTCAGCGTGAGCGGCACGAGCTGGGTCGTATCGACCTCGCTCGACACGGCGTAGACGACCTCGAAGCCGGTATCGACGGTGAACGGGCCGCCGCACGTGCCGTCGTAGTTCTTTTCGTAATACTGCGTCGCGCTGGTCGCCGAGCCTTTGAGATAGAGGTGCGTCGGCAGGTACTCTTCGCTGCACGAGTCGTAATTCTCGTCGAGCACGTAGCGCTGCACCGACGACGCGCACGTCGAGCCGACGAACTCGTCGTCCTCGGCCTTGGTGCATGCCGCGTCGGAGTAGACGATGCTGCCGCTCCAATCGGGCACGCAGTACGTG
>DASXEF010000433.1:0-2780 GCA_036490255.1 Kofleriaceae bacterium | reverse complement strand
CCTCGAGGTAGCCCTCTGCGAAGTCGAAGTCTTCTTGCACGAGCGGCGTGCTCAACGACGACGCGGCCGTGCTGAGCAAGTGCCAGGTCAAGTACGTCTTCCACGTGTCGATCGACACGCTCGCCATCGCTTTGTCGAGTGCGGCGACGAATGCCGGCTGGTCGACGTTGAGCGCGGCGTGCGGCACGTGCAGCGCATCGGCATACGCGGCGAAGTCGATATGCGGTGCCGACTTGACGAGCGCGGCAAACTCCGTCGGGTGGTCGAGGTTCTTGGGATCGCGTTCGGCGACGTTGTCGAGTGTCGCCTTCGCGAACGTGGTCTCGAGCCCGATCACCGCATCGATCGCCGCCGGCGACACCTTGCGGTCTGCGAGCTTGAACATCGCGATCATGTGCGCGCGATACTTCGCGCGTGCCTCGACGAAGCGCTTGTCGGGCTTCACGTAGTAATCGCGGTTCGGCAAGCCGAGGCCGCCCGGCCCGACGTCGGCGATCATGTGCGTCGGCGCATGCGGATCCTGCTGCGAGCCGAAGCCGAACGGCACGTCGATGATCGGGTGCAGGTCGATGATCGCGTGCACGAGGTCGGCGCGCGTCTTGATCGCGTCGATCACCGCGAGCTGCGGCGCGATCGGCGCGACGCCCGCGGCGTTCGCGTGCGCCTCGTCGGTGCACGCGGTGTAGAAGTCGCCGACGATCTGATCCGCGCTGCCCGGCGGCGAGCCGGCGTGCGCCGCGACGCTCTCGAGCAGCTCCTTGAGGTGCTCTTTGTTGGTCTCGCCGGATTCCCAGCGCCGACTCCAGCGCGACTGCGACGGCGGAATTGGATGCGCGGTTCGCCACGCGCCGTTCGCATATTGAAAGAAGTCGGTGCACGGATCGGCGCTTCGATCGATGTCGTCGACGAGGACGCCGCGCAGCTTCGGCGCGGGCGGCGGCGCGGGAGCCGGCGGCGGCGCCTCGGCGGTGGGTTGCTCTGGAGGCGGCGGCGCCGGCGCGGGTGTGCTCGAGCCGCAAGCGGCGACTACGAGCGCGAACGAGATCGAGGCTAGCTGCTTCACGCGCGCAGCATGCCACAGGCTTCCTAGATCAAACCCAATCGATCTGTCGATCCGGAATCGCGATCTATGGCGTACAGACTCCTAGCGACGTGCCCAGACCTTGACCGCAGCCAACAGCGAATCCGGCGTCACCGGCTTTGCGATGTGGAGCTGAAACCCGGCGTCGAGCGCGCGGCGAAAATCTTCCGGCCGTGCGAACGCGGTGAGCGCGATCGCCGGCACGTCGCCGCCGCGTTCCGGCGGCAAGGCGCGGACTTTGCGCAGCAGCGAATAGCCGTCTTCATCGGGCATGCCGATATCGCTGATCAAGATGTGCGGCGGGTCGCGCTCGAGCAACGCGAGGCCGTCGGCGGCATTCGTCGCGGTCTCGACCGTCGCGCCGGCTTCGCGCAACACGTCGGCGATCACCTCGCGTGCGTCCTCGTCGTCGTCGATGACGACGATGCGCAGGCCCTGCAGCACTCGCACGTACGACACGCGATGCTCCGGCTCGCGCGCGACGACCGCGTCGATGTTCGCCGGCAGTGTCACGGTGAACGTCGAGCCGTGACCGAGCCCTTCGCTGTCGGCGATCACGGTGCCGCCGTGCGCCTCGACGAGATAGCGCACGATCGCGAGGCCGAGCCCGAGCCCGCCGCGGCGACGCGTCGTCGAGCTGTCGAGCTGCCGAAAGCGCTCGAAGATCAGCGACAAGTGCTCGCGTGCGATGCCGCTGCCGGAATCGCGCACGGCGATCGTGACCGCCGAGCCCACGCGGCGCGCGCTGATCTTCACGCTGCCGGTCGGATCGGTGAACTTCACCGCGTTCGACAGCAAGTTCCAGATGATCTGCTGCAGGCGTTCGAAGTCGCCGTGGATCGTCCCGAGATCCGGCGCGAGATCCTCGACGAGCACGATCTTGCGAGCCTGTGCAGCTGGGCGAACTGCGTCGAGCGCTGCACTCACCGCGAGCGCGATGTCGACGCGCGCCATCGCGAGCCGCAGCTTGCCGGTGGTGATTCGCGAGACGTCGAGGATGTCCTCGACCAAGCGCGCTTGTGCGACCGCGTTGCGCTCGATCACGTCGAGTGCTTTTTGTACGTCGTGCGCGTGGCCGCTCTTGAGCATCGCGGCATAGCCGAGGATCGCCTGCAGCGGCGTGCGTAGCTCGTGGCTCATCGTCGCCAAGAACTCGTCCTTCATGCGATTGGCGTGCTCGGCTTCTTCTTCGAGCCTGCGCCGCTCGATGATCAGCGCGGCGCGGCGCGCGAGCTCCTCGGCGAACGCGAGATCGCTCTCGGTGTAGCGCCGTTCCGATTGCGCGTAGATGAACGAGATCGCGCCGAACACTTCGGAGCGGCCGCGCAACGGCACGACGATCGCCGAGCGCAGATCGAGCTCGCGAATGATCCGCAGGTGCTCGGCATCGCGCGCGCCAGCTTCGAGCAACGACTTCGGAATCTCGGCGTAGAACTCGGCTTTGCCGGTGCGGATCACGTTCGGCACGCCGGTCGGCGCGTCGCGATCGGGCGGATATTTGCGTGCGAGCTCGCGCGCGTATTCGACCTTCGACGGATCGACGTGCGCGACCGCGACGTGCCGCGTCGTGACGCCGTCGACGATGTCGACGCCGACCCAATCGGCGAGCTGCGGCACCGCGAGCTGGGCGATCTGCGCGAGCGCATCGGCGTAGTCGACCGCCTCGACGAGCTGCTGCGCGGCACTCGCGAGAAACGCG
>DASXEF010000430.1:0-3449 GCA_036490255.1 Kofleriaceae bacterium | reverse complement strand
CTAGCACGAGCTTTTGCGTCGACCTGTGGGGGCTCGAGTCCCGCCGAGAGTGCGCGAGAACACGGTTCTGCGGCGTCCGCGCGGTGGTCTTGCACTTGCTAGAACAGCTGAGATGAAGCGAGCCGGATGTGCACTCGTTTTGCTCGTCGCGTGCAAGTCGGCGTCGACCAGTACGAACACGAGCGCCACGCTCGACGGTGGCATCGGTGCGATCGACGCGCCCGCCGAAGACACGACGGGGCCGATCGCGGTCGCCGCGAATGCGTTCCTCGATTCGATCGGCGTGTGCACGCACATCGCGCAGGGGATCGACGATCCGACGATGTCGGGCAGCGCGCTCGCGTATGCCGGAATTCGCGAGATCCGCGACGACGGCGATCCGAACGCGGTCGCGGGCTGGATCACCGCGCATCAGATCTCCGGCGTGCGGCTCTCGCTGCTCACCGATCAAGACGTCGCGAGCACGACCGGCATGGCGGAGCAGCTGAACGCCGCCGGCGCGTTGCTCGCGGTCGAAGGCGCGAACGAGCCGAACAACTTTCCCGTCACGTACGACGGCGCGACGTCGGATGGCACGACGTCGGCACCGATCGCGCACCTGCAAGCCGATCTGTTCGCGGCGGTGAAAGCCGATCCTGCGCTCGCCGGCGTTCCGGTGTTTCACTCGAGCGAAGCCGGTGGCTCGGAGCCCGACAACGTCGGCCTGCAGTTCCTGACAATTCCGCCGAACGCGGGCGCGACGATGCCCGACGGCACGACCTACGCGGACTACGCGAACGTCCACAACTACATCGTCGGCCACAGCGGCATGCTCGTCGACAACGTCGCGTGGCAAGCCGAAGATCCGACGCTGAACGCATCGTGGGACGGCATGTACGTCGAGTACGGCGACACGTGGGCGAAGAACTTCGCGGGCTACACCGACGCGCAGCTACCGGCGGTCCCGCGCGTGACGACCGAGACCGGCTGGACCACGAGCGGCGATCCGACGAGCCTCACCGAGGAGCAGCAAGCGCGCGTGTTCCTCGACCTCTATCTGACCGCATTCGCGCGCGGCTGGTCGTACACGTTCATCTACATGATGCGCGACGACGCGTCGCAAGGTTATTGGGGCCTGTTCGGCATCGATTACTCGCCGAAGCCATCGGGCACGTACGTCCACAACCTCACGACGATCCTCGCCGACACCGCGAGCGTCGCGTCGCCGGGACATTTGAATTACGCGATCGCCGCGGAGCCGCCGACGGTTCACGATCTGCTGCTGCAGAAATCGGATCGCACGTTCGAGCTCGCGGTGTGGGACGAGCACTTCTCGAGCGCGACCGGCGATTCGGTGACGGTCAACCTCGGGCGCTCGTACGCGACGGTGAACGTCTACGACCCGACGATGGGCACGGCGCCGGTGCAGACGCTGAGCGACGTCGATTCGGTGGCCCTGATGCTCACCGACCATCCGATGATCATCGAGCCGAAGTAATCATCGACCGAACACCCACGCCACCATCAACGGGAGCTCGTCTCGCCAGAACGTGCCGCCGTGCGATCCGACCCGCTCCGTCATGACGACGTCCGCGCCTGCATCACGAAGCGCGATCGCCCACCGGGTGGCGTTCTCGAGGAAGAACGGCTCCAGGGTGCCGGCGACGAGGTACGCGCGCGGAAGCGGTTTCGGCATCACGGTCGGTGGTCGGTAGCCGCCGCCCGGCGAGGCACTGAAGACCACACCGTAGACGTCGGGGTGTCGAAGCCCGATCGCGAGCGATAGCTCGGCACTCGCCGACACGCCGCACACGGCCGTTCGGCCAGCGGGGAGTGCAACTCCGAAGCGAGACCGCACCCACTGGCGTACATCTTCGCTGAAGAACTTCTCGTGCGCCGCGAACCGTTCCGGGTCGAAGCCAGGCGAGTATTCGTGGAGCCGCAGCGTCTCATCGGCAAGCCGGTGCGCACCGACGATCATGGTGGGCGGCACGTCGGCCGCCTCGAGGACGCCGCCCCATTGCGAGATCAGCTCGCCATCGCCGGCGAACACGATGGCCTCTGGCGTGCGCGACGGTACGTACGCCGTGACCAGCCGACCACCGTCGTACTCGAAGCGCTGGGTGACTAGCTCTCCCGGCATCTCGTTCTCGACGGCGCTCGACGCTTGCGGTGACGTCGAATTCCCGAAGTAGCTGGAGCCGCTAGCCCGGTTTGAACGGGCGACCTACGGTTTACGAAACCGTTGCTCTACCACTGAGCTATAGCGGCAAGGGGAGCAGATCGATACCTGACCACGCGAGCGATTGCAAGCAGCTAGCGCGCCGCCAACTCGGCCCGAACGGCGTCGGCGATCGCCGCGATTGCAGCGACCGGGTCGTGCGCGGACCACGCCGCGCGAATCACCGCGACCGCGTCGGCGCCCGCGCGAATCGCCGCGCGCGCTTCGTCGGGACCGGCGATGCCGCCGACGGCCACGAGCGTCGCGCCGAGCTTTGTCCCGAACGCTGCGCGATCGATCGGGACTTTGCCCGGCGTCGGAAACAACGGCCCGAGTTGCACCACGTCGGCGCCGGCCTCGGCCGCTTCGCGCGCGCTCGCAGCGGAGTGCCGCGATGCGCCGATCAATAGACTCGGCGCGAGCTGCTTGGCGACGGCGATCGGCATGCCCGCTTCCGGCAGGTGCACGCCGGCTGCGCCGGCGAGCACGGCGACGTCGACGCGATCGTTGATCCACACCGGCGCGCCGTTCGCCGCATCGACGATCGCGCGGGCGAGCGCGAGCAGGGCGCCGCCGTCGAGGTCTTTCTCGCGGACTTGAAACGCGACGTTTGGAATCGCCGACATCGCCCGCACGCGATCGATCGGATCGGCGCACAGCCGGCGATCGGTGATGACGACGACGTGCACTACTCGATCAGACCGGCGGTCGGCGACGACGCGTTCGCGTAGTCGCGGCGCGGCATGCGGCCCGCGCGGAACGCTTTACGGCCGGCGTCGACGGCGAGCCGCATCGCTTCGGCCATCAGCACGGGTTGCTTCGCGCCGGCGATGCCGGTGTTCATCAGCACGGCGGTGCAACCGAGCTCCATCGCGATCGCGGCGTCGCTCGCCGTGCCGACGCCGGCATCGACGATCACCGGCACGTTCACGTTGTCGAGGATGAGTCGGATGTTGTGCGGGTTGCGAATGCCGAGGCCCGAGCCGATCGGCGCGGCGAGCGGCATGACTGCGAGACAGCCGGCGTCCGCGAGCCGCTTGCACGTGATCAGATCGTCGGAGCAATAGGGCAGGACCTTGAAGCCGTCGGCGACGAGGCGCTTCGCGGCCTCGACCGTCGCGGTGTTGTCGGGGAACAGCGTCTTCGGATCGCCGATCACCTCGAGCTTGACCAGCTCGTCCATGCCGAGCTCGCGCGCGAGATGGAGCGTGCGGATCGCTTCGTCGGCGCTGTAGCAGCCGGCGGTGTT
>DASXEF010000409.1:0-2463 GCA_036490255.1 Kofleriaceae bacterium | reverse complement strand
GTCGCGCTGATGTTCTGGTACGTGATCCGGATCTTCTTGCGCGCCCGTGGCTAACAGTCGTCGAGGAACTGTTCGCTGAACAGCGTCTTCGTGCCGTCGCGGATGTCGAACATCCACATGATCTTGTGCGTGATGATGTTGGCGGTGTAGGTGAGCTCGGCGACGGCGTCTGACAGATCGCGCTTCATCGCGAGTGCTTTCTTCCAGATTGCCGTCGCCGAGCAACGGGGTTTCGGAATCGGCGCCTCGTCGCAATCGCCGCCGGTCGCGTAGATCTCGCCGCCGCCCGGCTCGATCATCACGCGAAATTCGCACACCCGCTCGGTCTTCACGCCGCGCGGCAGCTGCGGGTCGCGAGTCATGTGCGACGGCGATACGAACCGCACGGCGATCGAGCCGGTCGACGACGCGAACGACGGCAGCGACAGATCGGCGTGACCGTCGGGGAACACGTTGTCGGCATCGACACGGGTGACCTTTGCATCCGGGACTTCGCGCGTCGCCTCGGCGATCGCGAACGCGACGAACGCGTCGACGCTGACGTGCTTCGGATCGAAATTCGGCGGCGCGACCGGATGTCGATCGACGAGATTCGGATTCGGAATCGGCGTCGGTGTCGGTGTCGGCGTCGGCGTCGGCGTCGGCGTCGGCGTCGGCGTCGGAATCGGAATCGGAGGCGGTGTCGGCATCGGATCCGGCGCCGCGATCTGCTTCGGCGTCGTCTCGTGCACGACCGGCGCCTGCGCGACGACCGGCTCGTTCGCCGCCGCGATCGGCGCCTTCGCGCTTGATTTGTTGTTCGCGACGACAGCTGCCGTGATCCCGCCGCCGACGAGCAACAGCGCCGCGATCGCGATCCACATTCCGCCGCGGCTCTTGCGCGCTTGCAGCGTCGCCTGCTGACCAGACGCGACGCTCGTCGTCGTGCCGCCTTGGTTGGTGTGCCAGCTCGCCGGTGGCGTCGGTGCCCAGCCGCCCAACGACACGCGCGGTGGACCCGGCGTGATCGGCGTCCATTGCTCCGCGGCGAGCGCTTGTGTCGCCTGTTGCAGTGCGAGGTTCATCGCCTGCGCCGACGCGAAGCGCTGGTCCGGCAGCTTCGCGAGCGCGGTGAGGATCACGTGCTCGAGCGCCGGCGGCAGATCGGGTCGCAACGCACGCGGCGACGGCGGCTGCGCTTCGATGTGCGCGCGCAACAGATCGAACAGCGACTCGGCGACGAACGGTTTGTGCAGCGTCGCGCACTCGAACAGGATCACGCCCATCGCGTAGAGATCGGCGCGCGCGTCGACGGGCTTGCCGGCGGCTTGCTCGGGCGACATGTACTGCGGCGTGCCGAGCAGCGAGCCGGTATGCGTCGCGCTGCCACCGAGCTCGGGCTGCAATTTCGCGATGCCGAAGTCGAGCACTTTGGCGCGGCCGCTCGGCGTGACGAAGATATTGTCGGGCTTGAGGTCGCGGTGAATGATGCCCTTGGCATGTGCCGCGCCGAGCGCGTCGAGCACTTCGGATGCGAGTCGCGCGATGCCGCCGATCGGCAGCGGCAGGCCCGCTTCGATCGACGACGCGAGCGGCGCGCCGTCGAGATACTCCATCACGATGTACGGCCGGCCGTCGGGCAGCGTCGCGAGATCGAGCACGTTGACGATGTTCTCGTGGCGAATCACGTTGACGGCTTTCGCCTCGGCGAAGAAGCGCTCGACCAGATCGCGGCGATCGCTGCACTCGCGAGACAGCACCTTGATCGCGACGCGACTACCGATCTGCGGATGCACGCCTTTGTAGACGCGGCCCATGCCGCCGACGCCGAGCAGCCGCGCGACGCGATACGGGCCGATCTGCGCGCCGAGCAACGCGTCGTCGCCGATCGGCGCGAGCGGATGGCCGTCGGTCGGGCAAAATCCCGCCTGACCTTGCGCCGCGCCACACTCCGAGCACACGAACATGCGCGGCGACGATACCATTCAACGCGCTCAACGCATCTGCGCCGAGCCGAGACTGACGATCGGTGTCGGGCTCGCAGCTTGGCGCAAGCGCACCCAGTCGAAGCTGATACCGGCGTTCGAGCCCGAGTTGTTCCACAACCGGATGTCGAACGTCGCGGGCGGCGTGCCGAGCGGCGCGTAACCCTGCACTTGATAAACGCGATCGTCGAAGCGCCAGATCGCCTGCGTCGCGTAATCCTCGACGGCGTAGATGTGCATCGCGGTGTCTTGCGCCTTGTCGTTGCCGAACCAGATCGGCGCGATCACGTCGTCGTCGATGTAGCTCGGCGATGCATTGCCGGCGTCGTGCTGGTACCACAGCGACCACGGTCGCAGATCGAGCGTGCCGCTCTGAAAGCCGGCCCACCAATCCGCACTGCCGGTCTGCAACGCGGCGGCGAAGTCGACGGCGTAGTCGACGTCGTTCACCGCGACCTGCGTGACCACGCCGGTGTCGCCGGTGCCGTCGAGCACGAGC
>DASXEF010000390.1:0-12170 GCA_036490255.1 Kofleriaceae bacterium | reverse complement strand
CGCGCAGCTGCGCCAGATCCATCTCGATGATGCGCGCGGCGAGCGCGCGGAAGCTCGCGTGCGCCGGATCGCTGCGGTCGACGATCGTGCCGACGCCGGCTTTGAGCCCACCGCCGAGGCCGGGCGCGCGACGGATCGCGGCGAGCACCGGTGCGCCGACCTTGAGCTGCTCGTGCATCATCGTCGAGATCCGGTGCAGGACGCTGAGATCGCCGTCGCCGTTGAGCTGATTGCCGATGAGGCCGACGCCGAAGCGCGAGAGCTCGTCCTCGATCCGGCGCGCGAGCGCGGGCTCGAGCGGGCGCAGCACTTCGACGAGCTGACCGACCGAGCGCGCTTTGCTCTCCTGGCCGAGCGCCGAATCGATCAGCGCCTGGCCGGTCTCGTCGGTCGCGAGCTTGCGCATGACGCGGTGGACGCATGCTTTGAGCAGCGCGTATGCGTTGTGAATCGACGGCAGCTGCGGCGTCAGCACGAATAACTTGATGTCTGCGACGGCGACGAGATCGACGACGTTGAACGACGTGCCCGCGCCGACGTCGATCACGATGCAGTCGGTGTCGAGCCGCGCGAGGCCGCGCAGCAGGCGCGATTTATCGACCGCGCTGAGGTTTGCCGCGCCGGGGCGCGACGTGCCGGGAATCAGCGCGACGGTCGGCATGCCGACGCCGACGCATGCTTCTTCGAGGCTGATCTTCTGATCGAAGAAATCGGCGAGCCCGACGGTGGGCCGCACGACGCCGAGCATCGTGTGCAAGTTCGCCGCGCCTAGGTCGCAATCGACCAACGTGACGCGCTGACCGATGCGGCCGATCGCGAGCGAGAGGTTGGCGGCGATCGTGCTCTTGCCGACACCGCCTTTGCCGCCGGCGATCACGACGATGCGCGGTACCGGTTTCTTACGCGACATGGCCGAGCTCCTTCGCAGCGCTTTCAAACATGGGCTCGAGGACCGTCAGGACGTCGAGGACGGCGTCGAACAACTTCGCCGACGCGGCGAGATACGAGGCTTCGTTGGCGTCGTGCTGCGCGACGACGTGCGCGCGCTCGATCTCGCGCTGCGCGAGGAGCGACACGAACGGCACCGGCGCGAGCGCGGCCGCGAGCGCGCGTTCGGCGCGCGTGAGCTCGTCGAGCTTGCCGGCGGCGAGCGCAACGCGGGCGCGCTGCGCGTGGCGGTGAACGCGCGCGAGCGAGCGCACGAGCTTCTTGAGGTATGCGGCGAACTGATCGCGCCGCGAGCCGCCGACCGCCGCCTGATCGATCTGCGCCATCGCGTCGACGGGCACCGGAGGCAGCTCGCCGAGCACGCTCGCGAGCGTGCGATGCGTCATGCCGTCGATGAACGCGCCGCCCTCGGTGCAGTTGTAGACGCGCGTCTCGGTCACGCTGCGCATCTTCTCGACGAACCAGCGATGGAACATGCTGAAGATGAAGCTCGACGGCACCGTGCCGCCGTGCCAGCCGGGCAGCTCGATCGAGCGCTCGGCCAGCGCTGCCGGACCGCCGCTCGCTTTCATCGAGCGGAAGCCATCGCTCCAGCCTTCAACGCGAATGTGGCCGTTCGCGTCGGCGACGGCGCGCGCGCGGCCGTCGACCGACGTTTGCACGTAGTAGTTGCCGCCGGGAAACGACAGGTCCAGGCCGACGAACACGATCGGATCGCAGCCCCAGCGCAGCGCGAGCGAGAACGCACTGGTCGCGACCGAGCCGCCGCCGGCGACGTGCGGTCGCTCGCCGGTGGCGTCGAAGATCCAGTCGTCGAGCCGCGCGTTCGCGGCGCACGACAAGTACGAGTGCGCGCCGAGCTGGAACAGCGACGGATGCGCGGTCGCGCCGTTGACGAGGCACGTCTTCGATAGATCGGCGCCCGCAAAGTGATACCGGACGTCTTGCGGATCGACCGTGATGACGAGGTCCGGCGTCAAGCCGGCGGCGACGACCGGCTTGAGCGAGTGCGAGAAGCACGCGAGCACGGCGCGACCGTCGAGCGCGCGCAGCTGATCGATGTTCTTCGCGAGCGACGGGCCGGGCGCGACGATGATCATCGGCTTGCCTGCAAATGCGCCGTCGAGCGCGGCGACCGACGGCCATGCCGCGATCGCGGGCAGGTTCTGCGTGCCCTGCTCGAGCCACGTGCGCGAGAACGCGCGCACCGTGTTGCTCTGGATTCGCATGTCGGAGAGGCCGGCGCGCACGGCTTCGGTGAGTGCCATCAGCGTGGCCTCGGTTTGGCCGAGCACGCCGCGCACGACGAAGCGAGCGGGTGCGACCGGCGACATCGTACGCACCGCGAGCGTGACCTCTTCGAGGCTCTCCGTCGCGATCGCAGCACCGGCGCGTTCGCCGGCGTGGATGATGATGCGGCGCTGGCCGAGGTCGGTCAGCAACTCGGCGACCGGCTCGAGGCCTTCGCCGACGAGGATCACGAGGTCGGTCTCGAAGTCCCAGACGGCCGGCAGCAGCACGTCGGCGAGCACGGCAACGCCGAGTGCCGACGAGAGCAGCCGCGCATCGCCGGGGAGCGGGCGTGCGAGCCAGGTCGCCATCGCGGCTTCGGCGGCGCGCGCGGCCGGAATCAGCTGTTTGATATTCCCGAGCGTGCTCGCGATCGACTCGCCGCCGTCGCTGCCGAGCTTCGCCGGCGCTTCGACGCGAGACAGCGCAGCGCGCGTCTTGCGCAGCTCGAACATCGTCGCGACCGCGCCGACGACGTCGTCGCCGGCCATCGCGCGGCGCAGGCCGTCGCCGAGCTTGCCCACGTCACCGAGGAGATCGCGCCACGTCTGTAAAGCTTCAAGCGACACGGTTCCAGCTCTTCTGCACGACGTGCGAGTTCACTGCGGCGAGCTCGGGGTTAGCGCGCACGGCGGCCACGAGTGCCTGATACGGCATGATTTGCTCCGAGCGTGCGTACAGCGCGCGCACGAGCGCGATGTCTTCGGCGGTGTCGACGGTCCAACGCAGATCGGAATCATCGGCGCCGTTGGCGGCGACGACGTGGCGGACCGAAAACAGCGCCGGGCGTTCCATCACGAACGCGGTGACGTGCTCGTGCGCCGCCTGCGACGTCGCGAGCCGCGCGATGCGCTCGAGCGTGCCGGCGTGAAACGCTTCGACGTCGAGGCCGCGTGGATACGTGCGGACGTGCGTGTTCGACGCGTAATCGCGGCTGCGAGTCAGCGCGCCGACGACGCGATCGACGACCGCGGGGTCGAGCAGCGGACAATCGGAGGTGATGCGGACGACGATGTCGGCGCCGCATTCGCGGGTCGCACCGACGTAGCGCGACAGCACATCTTGCTCGGAGCCGCGGTACCAGCGCACGCCGAGTCGATCGGCTTCGTCGCAAACAGGTTCGTCGCTCGCGTTCGTCGTCGTCGCGATCACGACTTCATCGACAAGCGTTGCCGCACGCGATCGCTGCACGACGCGGGCGAGCATCGTGTCGCCGGCGAGATCCGCGAGGACCTTGCCCGGCAACCGGCTCGAGCCGAGGCGCGCTTGAATGATCGCGGCGACCTTCGTCATTGCGGCTTCTCGAACAGGTGAGCGGTGCAGTCGTCGTAACCGTCGGCGGCGCCGACTTCGAAGCGCGCGAGCTGTTTGAGCTCCGGATAGCGCGCCTGCCAGATGCCGCCGTGATCGCGCTTCCACAGCGAATCGCTCGTGCCGCGATACGTGATCGCCTGCTCGGTCGGCGCGTCGTACTCGATCGCGACGATGTAGCGCTTCGAGACTCGATACATCTCGGCCATCGCGCGGCCGATGTCTTGCGGCGCGATGTGAATCAAGACGCCGCTCGTGAACGCGAGGTCGGCGAAGCTGTCCTTGAACGGCAGGTCGAACGCGGTGCCTTGCAGCACGCCGAATTGGGGTGCGCGCGAGCGGGCGCGTGCAACGGCATACGCCTGCGGCTCGACGGCATACAGCTCGCTCGCGCCGAGGCGGCGGAGATATTCGAGGTTCCAGCCGACGTTGCAACCGACCTCGACGACGCGGGTCGGCACGATCCCGCCGAGCAAGCGCTTCCACGTCGCGATGCGCTCGGGCTTCTCGACGTCGTTGCGATCGGTGTACTGGCGACCGAAGTCGGAGCGCCAGAGATTGAGCTGTTCGGTAGATTCGATCATTCGGGGCTCCAGTAGAAAGTCGTCGCGTCGGCGGCGATGAAACCGCACGCCTCGAACGCGGTGCGGCTGGCGTGATTGCCCGGCAAGATCTTCGCGGTCACCGCCGCGCCCCACTCTTCGCAGGCGCGCGTGATCGCGGCGCGACCGATGCCTTGGCCGCGCGCGTGCGAGGCGAGCGCGATCGAGATCAGGCCGTTGTCGATGCGAACGTTGCCGACGGGCTCGCCGTCGAGCTCGATGATCCAGAACGCGGGCCGTTCGACGCGCTCGAAGAACCACATGTAGTGGCGATCGAGCTCGATCGCCTCGGGATGAGCCGATTGCGCGCGGACGTCGGGCGCGAAGTTCCACGCGTAGACGCGATCGCAGTCGTCGTCTTCGGCGACGCGGAGCTCGATCACGCGATCAGCTCCCACGCGAGCGGCGTGCCGCGGGTGATCGTCGTGCGTGCGATGCGGCCGAGCAGCGACGGCAGCTCGCGCGGCGGCAGGCCGTGACCGGGGCGAATCGAGCGGATGTTCGAGCGCGTCAACGGCTCGCCGGCGGCGATGTCGGCGGCGGCGTAGAGCGAGCGGCGAAACTGGCGCGAGCCGGCTTCGGCTTTCGGGCGCGCCGACGTGCCGTCGCCGAGCGCGGCCCATGCGGTCTTGCAGCCGCGAACAACCTCGGCGAATTCATTCGGCTCGAGCGAGAACCCGGCATCGGGTCCACCGTCGGAGCGCTTGAGCGTCAGGTGCTTCTCGACCATGCACGCGCCACGCGACACGGCGGCGATCGGCACGGTCGAGCCGGCCGAGTGATCGGAGATGCCGAGCACGTCGCAGAACGGGATCAGTGCGTCGAGCCGGCGCAAGTTGGTCTGCTCGGGAGGCGTCGGATAGCCCGACACGCAGTGCATGAGCACGATGCCGCCGGCGCCGTGCGAGCGCGCGGTGTCGACCGCCTCGGCGATCTCGGCTTCCGAGGCCATGCCGGTCGACATGATGAGCGGCTTGCCGGTCGAAGCGGCGGCGGCGATGAGCTCGAGATCGACGAGCTCGAACGACGCGATCTTGAAGATCTGTGCGCCGAGCTTGTCGAGACGCTCGACCGATTCCTCGTCGAACGGCGTCGAGAACATGTGCAAGCCGCGCGCGGTGCCGTGCGCGAACAATTCGGCGTGCCATTCCCACGGCGTGTGCGCCTCGGCGTAGAGGTCCCACAGCGTGCGGCCTTGCCAAGGCCCGTCGGCGATCGCGAACGCGCCTTCGCGAACGTCGAGCGTCATCGAAGCGGGCGTGAACGTCTGCAGCTTGAGCGCGTCGCAGCCGATGTCGGCCGCGGCGTCGAGGATCGCGTGGGCGCGCTCGAGACTGCCCAAGTGATTCGCCGACAGCTCGGCGACGATGAACGGCGGCTGGTTCGGACCGACCAGCGTCCCGCCGATGTCGATCGATTTGGGCGACTTCGCCGTCATTGGACCACGAACTCCTGGAAGAACATCCGCTTCACTTTGCCCTTGCCGACGTCGTCCTCGATCATCTTCATCATCTCGTCGCGCAGCGTGTCCTTGGCCTTCGCGCCGAGCGTGTCGGCGAGCTTGAGGCCCGACAGGTGGCGGAGCACGTCGTCGCGGATGACCTGCTTGCTCTTCTCGACCGCTTCTTCGGCTTTCGCATCGACGAGCTCGAGCTGGACCGTGAGCTTCAAGTAGCGAGCGGTGCCGGGCTCGTCCAGGTTGACGACGAACGGATCGAGCGGCATGACCGGCCCGGTGACTTCCTTGGTCTCTTTCTCGTAGACGATCTCGGGCTTCGTCGCGGCCGACGCGGTCGGCATGCTCGAGATCTTGAACACGCCGAATCCGGTCGCGCCGAGGTTGATGACGAGCAATGCGATGATCGGCAGTGGCGCCTTTGCCTTCGGCGCCTTGTCTTTGCCCTTCGGCGCGCCTTCGGCGGCTTCCGGTGCAGCTTCCTCACTCATGGATGGTCCTCACAGCAATGGTCGTGCCGCGCGATGTACGCGACTTCAAAGCAACTCGATCTGCAGCTCGCGTCAGAACTGCCAACAACGCCAACATCTTCAGGCGGTCCTGTCTTCGAAGCCGAGCAAGCGAATCGCCGTCGCGTTGCACACGTCGGGGACGATGTAGCAGCCCTCGTCGTCGCGCTCGACGGCGCAGATGCCCGGGTGCGCGTGCTCGACGCTCTCGAAGTAGCGATCGCGCCGGATCGCCTCGTCGCGCTCGGCGAGCGCGAGCGCGAGCTCGCGGTGGCGGGTCAGCGCGTCGGTGACGACCGCGCGGAACTTCGAGCCGTCGAACGGCTTGGGTACGTAGCGAAAAATCTCGCCGCGGTTGATCGCCTCGATCGCGGTGTCGAGCGCGTTCTGGCCAGTCATCAGGATGCGCACCGTCGACGGCTGCGCGGTCTTCGCGATCGAGATGACCTCGAGACCGTTCATCCGCGGCATCTGGAAGTCGGTGACCATCACGGCGATGTCGCGCGTGTTGAGCCACTCGATCGCCTGATCGATGTCGGTGGTCGCGAGCACGGTCAGCTGCGACGGCCGCAGCGTGCGCGCGGCGGCGACGACGATGCTCTCGTCGTCGTCGAGCAAGAGCACGGTCGGCGGTTCGAGTGCGTCATCAGGATGCAACACGGCGGCCTCCACGTTCGAAGATCCAGGCGACGCGCTCGAGCTCGGCGGCGAGCGCGCGCATGCTGGGAAAGCGCTGCGACGGCGACTTCGCGCAGCAGCGCGCGATCAGGCGCTCGAGCTCCTCGGGCACGGGCTCGAACGGCGACAGCAATGCCGGCAACGGCTCGTGAATGTGCTGCTTGCACAGCGTCCGCATATCCGGGTGATGGAACGGGGTGACGCCCGCGATCATCTCGAACAGCACGATGCCGAGCGAGTACTGGTCGCACGCCTCGCTCGCGAGTCGGCCCTGCAGGCGCTCCGGCGCGACGTAGCGCGGCGTGCCCATGATGTGGGTCGCGTGCTCGTCGAGCTCGAGCTCGGCGAGCAGCTCGGCCAGGCCGAAGTCGACGAGCTTGACGTGGTCGCCGGCGACCAAGATGTTCGACGGCGTGACGTCGGCGTGGATCACGCCCGATTCGTGCGCGGCGCGCAGCGCGTCGACGAGCTCGCGGGCCATCCCGATCGCGCGTGCCGGCGGAATCGCGCCGTCGGTGTCGATCGTGTCGCCGAGGCTCGTGCCTTCGAGCAGCTCCATGACGAAGTACGGGCGGCCGTCGGCGAGATAGCCGAAGTCGAACACGTCGACGATGTTCGGGTGGTGGATGCGCGATGCGGCGCGCGCTTCGCGCACGAACCGATCGATGGCGCGCGGATCGCGCTCGAGCACGTCGCCGTGCAAGACCTTGAGCGCGTAGCGGCGGCCGAGCGTGACGTGATCGACCTCGTAGACGCAGCCCATACCGCCGGCGCCTTTGCGCTCGATGACGCGAAAGTGATCGACGCAATCGCCGGGGCGAAGATCTTCGAAGCCTTTGCTCGCGCGACCGTCGGCGACGAACATCAGCTCGGCGCGCAGGCCGGGCCGCAACATCACGACGAGCTCGCACGTCTGTTCGCCTTTGCGAACCTTCGTCGTGCCGGTCGACGTCGTCTCCGCGGTCGGATCGACATCGCCGATCACTGCAAGGCGAGCGAGCGTCGCGTGCGCCAAGGTCGCTTCGATCGTCGTCGTCGCGAGCACGCGACCTTTGCGTTCGATCGCGATCGTGTAGATGCCTTCGTTGAGCGCCAGCGGCTCGATCCAGACGCGATCGGCGTCGGCGCGCAGCGCGGCGTGCAAGAGGGCATCGGTCAACTCGATCGCGCTGGGAGCAGCCGCGTTCAGCATTCAAGGTCGGAAGTCGACCGAGCTCAGAACCCGTTCACTGTCGGCAGTTATGACGGTTGGCACGCGTGCACGACCCCCTATTTCACGTGCTTGGATGCGGCACAGCCCTCGCAAAGGCGAGCCCCAAAGTGGCGACGTCAGAGATCCCAGAATTGGCTCGTACGCCCGGGCAGATCGCTGCACCGAACGGTACGCGCATCCTCGTCGTAGACGACAACACGCGCGTGCGCCGGTCGACCGCGGCAGCGCTGTCCCGCATCGGCTTTCACGTCATGACCGCCGAGGACGGCGCGCCGGCGATCGCGATCGCCGAAAACACCGCTCCGGACCTCGCGCTCGTCGACTTCGACATGCCTACACCGGGCCTGGTCGTCGTACGCCGGCTCAAAGAGCTGTACGGATCTGCCGTTTGGGTCGCCGTGCTCAGCGGCGAAGACGGCGACGACATGCGTCACGCGTGCTTCGACGCCGGCGCCGACGACGTCTTGCTCAAGCCTGCGATGATCCCGGAGCTGCACCGCCGCATGCTCGCGGCCGCGCGAACGCAACGCGCGTTCGTCGATGCTCGCGTCGGACGCGAGCGCACGGATCGCTTGATGGCGTACGGCGCCGAAGCTGCCGCGATGCTCGCGCACGACCTCAACAACGGCCTCGCCGTCGCGCTGTGCAACATGGACTACCTCGAGCAGACGGCGAACGGCCTCGATGGCGAGCAGTCGCAGGCGCTAACGTCGACTCGCAATGCCTTGCGCCGCATGTCCGGACTGGTCGCGAACTTCGTCGACATCGCGCGGTTCGAAGATGCTGCGGTAAAACCGCACTGCACGATCAACACTGTCCGTGGTTTGCTCGACAGCGTGATCGAAGTGCACGCGGTCGGCTGCAAGGTCGCGATCGCGATCGATTGTGTTGCGGATTTGATGGGGTACTTCGATCTCGCGCTGATCGAGCGCGTGCTCCACAACCTCGTCGGTAACGCGGTCCGATACTGTAAGACCAACGGCGAGATCCGACTCACTGCACAAAGGATGGATCCGGCCGACCCACACAGCGTAGAGATTGGTGTCTTCAACAACGGGCCGATCATTCCGCCCGAAGTCGAAGGCAACTTGTTCGGTAAGTACGCACGTGGCTCCAACGGCAAACGCGGTTTCGGTCTCTACTTTTGCCGCCTCGCGTGCGAAGCGCATAACGGGCGGATCGTGTACCGTGGGAATTCCGATGGACCGACGTTCTTCATTCGGCTGCCCGGTCGCAGCTGAACTGGAGATCGGGTGACGGATCCGATCAAGATCCTCATCATCGACGACGATCACGCGGTGATCGACGCGATCCGCATGGTGGTCACGCGCCGCATCGAAGGCGAAACGGTCGAGATCGAGACCGCGCCGGATGGTGTGACGATCGCGTACAAGCTCGAAGGCGGCCAGGCGCCGTGGGACGTCGTGCTGCTCGACGTCGATCTGCCCGGCATCTCCGGCCCCCAGCTGCTCGACCAGTTTCGCGAATCGGGCAGCTCGTCGTCGGTGATCATGCTGTCGGCCGACTCGAGTGCGAACACCGCGGCATCGTGCATGCGCGCCGGCGCGTTCTATTACCTCACCAAGCCGTTCAAGCCGGCCGAGCTCGTCGACAGCGTGCTGTCGGCGGCGCGGCATTCGCGCATGCGGCGCCAGCTGTACCAACCGCGCATCGACGAGCAGGTCACGATCGTCGGTAGCTCACCCGGCATGCGCCAGCTGCGCGCGGCGATCGCCCGCGTCGCCGAGCAAAACGTCTCGATCTTGATCCAAGGCGAGAGCGGCACCGGCAAGGAGCTCGTCGCGAAGCTCGTCCACGAGCGCAGCGTGCGGCAGAAGAGGCCGTTCGTCGCGGTCAACTGTGGCGCGATTCCCGACACGCTGATCGACAGCGAGCTGTTCGGTCACAGCAAGGGCGCGTTCACCGGCGCGACCACGGATCGCGCCGGCGTGTTCGTCGAAGCCGACGGTGGAACGCTATTCCTCGACGAGATCGGCGACATGCCGCTCGCCGTGCAAGCGCGCCTGTTGCGCGTGCTGCAAGAAGGCGAAGTCCGCTCGGTCGGCGGCAGCGGCGTGCGCGACGTCGACGTCCGCGTGATCGCAGCGAGCCACGTCGACCTCGGCCAGGCCGCGGAGCGCGGCAAGTTCCGCAAGGATTTGTACTACCGGCTCAATGTCGTCGTGCTCGCGATCCCGCCGCTGCGCGATCGCCGCGAAGATCTGCCCGAGCTCGCCGCACGCTTCCTGAAGAAGCACGGCAACGGTGCCGAGCTCAGCCTCTCGCCCGCTGCGCTCGACGCGCTGACCAGCCACAGCTGGCCCGGCAACGTCCGCGAGCTCGAGAACGCGATCCAGAGCGCGATCGCGCTGCGCGGCGGCGAGGTCCTCGGCGTCGAGTCGCTGCCGGCGAACCTGCGGGGGCGCATTCACGGCTCGCGACCGATTCCGCTGCCGCAACTCATTCCCGGGGGCATGGGCACACCGGGCGAGGAGCAACTCACGCTGACCGAGGCGAAGCGCATCGTCAGCGCGCAGTTCGAGCGCGATTACTTGCAGCAGATCATGCAGCGCGCGCAGGGCTCGGTCGCCGAGGCCGCGCGGCTCGCAGGGCTCGACCGCACGAACTTCCGCCGGCTATTGCAGCGTCACAACATCGATCCGATGAGCTTCAAGTAGCGCGGTTCAGGTCCGAGCTCACTATTTCCCGCGCTGGCTGTCGCGCGAGTCATGTAGCGCTGCGCTGTGCTTCGCTGCGCAGGGATCCCCGGTTCGTCGAGGAGAGAGGGCTTCGCGCCGAGGGGTGCAGCGCGCGAACCGGAGATGCCTGCGAAGCGACGTTCTCGGAGCAGACTACGCCGCGTACTTGCGGAGCTTCTCGACGAGCGTGGTGCGGTTGAGGCCGAGCAGCGCCGCAGCTTCCGTGCGGTTGCCGTTCGCCTTCGACAGCGCGCGGTCGATCAGCTGGCGCTCGACCTGCTCGAGCGCGGTGCGGAGGTCGAGCATCGTGTCGTCGAGCGCCGCGGCCGCCATGACGGCCGGCGCGACGGTGATTTCCTGCGAGCCGCGAGCGAGCATCGAGCGGATCGGCACGGCGCTCGTCGGCAGCGACATGTCGCCTTCGCAGATCTCGAGGCCGCGGGCGAGCAGCGCCGCGCGCTCCATCTTGTGCGAGAGCTCGCGGACGTTGCCCGGCCACGCATAGACGCGAATCGCGTTGCGCGCTGCGGGCGAGATCGTCATCGGGCCGCGACCGGTGCGCTCGCACATGCGGGCGAGGCAGAGGTCGACGATGAGGTCGAAGTCGTCGCCGCGGTCGCGCAGCGCCGGCAGCGCGAGCGGAACGACCGAGAGGCGGAAGTAGAGGTCCGCGCGGAACTTGCCGTCGGCGACCATCTGCTCGAGGTTGCGGTGCGTCGCCGCGACGATGCGAACGTCGACCGCGATGTCGCCATCGGCGCCGACCGGGCACACGACGCGCTCTTCGAGGACGCGGAGGAGCTTGGCCTGCGCGGCGAGCGGCAGGTCGCCGATCTCGTCGAGGAACAACGTGCCGCCCTGCGCCGACACGAAGCGACCCGCGCGCTTCTCCATCGCGCCGGTGAACGCGCCCTTCACGTGGCCGAACAGCTCGGCTTCGATCAGGTTCTCGGGGAGCGCGGCGCAGTTGACGGGAATGAACGCCTTGGCGCGGCGGGGCGACGCGCGGTGCACGGCGCGAGCGAACAGCTCCTTGCCGGTGCCGGTCTCGCCCATGATGAGGACGCTGCAATCCGTGCCAGCAACGCGGCGGACGGTATCGAGTGCTTCGACGATTTCCGCCGACTCACCAACGATGTCGCTCGCGAACTGACGACGCCAAGATTTGAGCTCGTTCATCACGACCGAACCTAATTCCAAGGATCGATCCAACTCGTTTGGCGTCGATCCGACCGTCGCACACATTGGATCACGCTGCAGATCACGGCCAGATACGCGATCTTCCGTTAGCCCATGCCTAACCGAGCGGTTTACCCGCGCAGGGTCCATCAATACCCTGACCGCGAAACATGTTCAGCTAGCTCACACTCTCGAGCACGCGCAACGGCTCGCGAATGGCGCCCATCGGATAGTTCTGCACGCGCGCGATGAAGCTGCGCGTGATCTCGTAGCCACGCGCGACGA
>DASXEF010000164.1:0-4630 GCA_036490255.1 Kofleriaceae bacterium | reverse complement strand
TTTGGCGCCTCTTTGAGCACGCGCTCCCATTCTTTCTTGGCATCCGGAAACTCTTTGAGCCCGCGATGCGCGACGCCGAGCGCGACGGCCGCCGCGTAGTCATCGGGCCGCTTCTCGACGATCGCTGCGAGCTCGACCTTGGCGCGCGCGTAGTCACCGGCATCGAGCAGCACCGACGCCTTGTTGAACCGCGCGTCGATGTAGTTCGCGTCCATCGTCGCGGCTTGATCGAACAGCTGGAACGACTCCTGCGCCTTGCCTTGGCGCAGCGCGAGGATCGCGAGCGCGTTGTAGACGGCGGGATCTTTCGCATCCAACTGCAACGCCTTGTTGAGCACGAGAGCTGCGAGATCGAGCCGCTTCTGCGCGAGATAGATCTGGCCGAGCTCGGTGTAGATCTTCGCGTTGATGCCGGACGTCCGCACGGTGTCGCGCAGGATCTCGACGGCGTCGTCGAAGTCGCCGTTGTCGCGCAACAGCGACGCCTCGCGCGCAGCGGTGTCGCGGCGATTCGGATCGTCGTCGTCCATCGCCTTGATCGCCGCTTCGTAGTCGGCGCGCGCTTCTTTCTTGTGACCGCCGCGGCGATTCGCTTCGGCGCGGGCCATCAGCGACGCGGTGTGGTTCGGGTTGATCGCGAGGACCTTCGTGAAATCGTCGACGGCTTCGTCGTCGTCGCCTTCTTTCCACGCGATCGTGCCGAGATCGAACCACGCCTCCCAGATCTTCGAATCGATCTTGAGCGAAGCGCGCAGTCGATCGCGCGCGGTCTCGCTCGCTTCGGGGCCGCCGAGCCGCTCGGCGCGCATCGCCGCTTCGAACTCTTTGTAGGCGGCCGGGTTGACCGGATCGCGCTTCGCTTTGCCCTGCGTTTGCGCCGTCGTCGTCGATTCGACGTGCCGCGTCGGGCCACCGCAGGCGGCGAGCGCGATGACGAGCGTGAGCTTCTTCGTCGTCATCATCGGGCGATCTCCGTGATCAGATCCGGCGTCGGCGGGCGATCGCCGGTGCGTTTCTCGGAGCGCGCTTCGTGCTCGGGCGGGAACTTGTCGGCGGCGAGCTTGCCGAGCGCGGTGCGGATCTTCGCGGTGTACTCGTCGTAGTTCTGGGTCTGGATCGCCTTCTGATAGCCGGCGGTGTATCGCGCGACCGCGACGTCCTGGATGCTGACGACCTTCTCGTTGATCGCGTCCTCGTACGCCTGGCACTGATCGGGCGGCAGACCCTGCGGGCACTTCGCGCCGGCGGCGGTGAGCGCGTCGGCGAACAGGTCGTAGATCTGACCGTCGCGATACAGCGCGGCGGTCGCCCACTTGAGATCCTGGAAGTCGGCGATCGACAGGTAGACCTTCTCGGCGTCGCCGAGCAGCTTGATCTTCTTCGCGAGCGCCGCGGTGAGCTGCTTCGGCGAGACGTCGATCGAGACCTTCTCGTAGTCGCGGAAGATCAGCTCGCCCTGGTAGTAGCGCGCCTCGGCGGCCCATTGCTTCGCGTCGGCCTTGGTCGCGCCGGTCGTCTTCTTCCACAGCGCGAGCGACCTCGCGAACTCCTCCTTGGCTTTCGCGTACTGGCCGGCGTCGTAGAGCAGCTTGCCGGCGCGCGTGTGCGCTTCGAGCAAGCGCTTGTTCGACGACGCGTAGACGCGCGCGTAGTCGTCGAACGCCTGGATCGCGGGGGCGTCCTGACCGGCGTCCTCGTAGACCACGCCGATGTTGAACGCGACGTCGGGCGCATCTTTGCGGCTCGAGAACTGCTTCGCGTATTCCTTGTAGTGCGCGATCGCCTTGTCGTTCTGACCGAGCGCCTGGCGCAACAGGCCGGCGTTGTAGAGCGCGTCGGCGACATGCGAGCCCTTGCCGAACTTGTTGATCACGATCTCGTACGCCTTGGCGGCGCGGTCGTAGAAGATCGCCTGCTCGTAGACGACACCGGCGGTGAATGCGGCCTTCTCGGCGGCTTCCGGTGCCTTGTCGCCGTAGTTCTGCGCGATGTCGAGGTAGATGTCGGCCGCGTCCTCGGGACGCTTCGCCTTCTCGTACATCACGCCGGCGTTCGCCATCGCCTCGGCGGCGGTCTTGGCGTCGACGCTCGGCTCTTTCGGCACGCGCAAGTAGAACGTCGCGGCCTTGTCGTACTTGCCGGCGTCGGCGTACTTCTGGCCGCTGTGCTGGATCGATTCGACGATGAGCTTGGTCAGGCGATCTTGCTGATCTTTGGCCGCGAACGACGGCGCCGTGCGTAGCTTGCGCGCCCAGAACTCGATGTTCTCGTAGTCCTGCGCCTTGTTGAGCGCGCTCAAGATGCGATCGCCGGCAGGGCCCGCGTTCGGATCTTTCGGATACTTCGTCACGATCACGCCGAAGCGTTTGATCGCCTCGTCGTACTCGCCGTAGTCGTAGAACTGCACGCCGTTCTTGAAGATGACGCCGACGATCGTCGGATCGGCCGGGAACAGCGTCGCGTACAAGTCGATCGCTTCGCCGAACTTCTTGTCGACCGGCGCGAACTGCTTGCGCTTGCCGACGTCTTTGGGCCGCGCCGCTTCGAACGCGCCCATCGCGTTGAGCAGCGCCTGCTTGTGGAATTCGCCGACCGGCGCGGTCTTGCCGACCGCCAGGTATTCGTCGCCGGCTTCTTCGACCTGGCCCAATCGGAAGCAAAGAATATCGGCGCGGTGATAGCGGACCTCGACGGCTTTCGCCGCCGCCGTCTTGCCGCTGCCGAACGCCGCGAGATACGCGCCGTAGGCATCGGCGGCTTCGCGATAGAGCGCCAAGATGTCCGGCGGATCGTCGGGCTTCGTCACGCAGCCGTCGAGCGGCTTCTTCTTGAGCGCTTTCTCGCGGCGCTGTGCTTCGCCTTGCAAGTTCGTCGCGGTGACGCGCGTCAGCTCTTCGGTCGTGTCGAGCGAGCGGGCGAGGGCGTCGCGATTCTTCTGCGTCTTCGCCCAATCGCTGTTCGGACCGTAGTTCGCGAGCAGGACCTTGATCTCTTCCTGCGCCTTTTCGGGATCGAGCGCGCTGTTCCAGTTCTGGACGATCTGGCGCTCGTAATCGGCGTTCTTGATCGACGCCGGATCCATCTTGATGAGGAACCGATACGCCTCGTTGCTGCGCTCCCACTCGGCCTGGCCGCCGTAGCTCTCGGCGACCTTGATCAGGACGTCGCGCGAATACTTCTCGCCGCCGATCGACGCCAGGAAGTCGAAGACTTCTTGCGCGCTGATCGATCGATCTTCGGTGAACACGACGACCAAGTACTCGAGCGCTTCGTCGCGCAAGCTCGCGCTGCGCCGGCGCTGCGCTTCGGTGCCGGTGCGCTCGGCTTCGACGGCCTTGTCGAGCACGCGCTTGAAGTCCTTCGCAGCTTGCTCGGTCGAGCCGAGCTTCCACTCGCACCACGCGATCTTGAACAGCGCGAGGTCGCTCGTCGCCGCGCTGTCGGGAATGTGGATGTACGCGGCTTTCGCCTTCTCCCACTGCGAGCTCGCGAAGTAGTGCTCGCCGACCATCATCCACGAGTCGCCGTAGAGCGGCGACTGCGGGTACTTGTCGATCACTTCCTGGAACCGCGTCATCGCTTCGTCTTCGCGCGAGTCCTCTTTCGCGGCGAACCCGATCAAGTACGTGACGAGATCCATGCGGCGGAACGTCGGGTACTTGTCGTGGAGCTCGATGTAGAGCTTCTCGGCCTCGGCGAGCTCGATCTTCGGCTCCTTGGGCTGCTCGCAGTCGCCTTTGGCCTTCGAGCACTTCTCGACGTCGCGCGAGTAGCCGTCCATCGCGACCAGGTAGAGCCGGCGCGACTCTTCCCACAGCAGCTCGGCGAGCTTGAACATGCCCTCGGCGCGCGCGTCGCCGGTCGGGTTGCCGTTCAGGAAGTCGCGGAGCAGGCCGATCGCCTCGAGGCGCTTGTCGTCGCGCTTCTTCTCGGTCGATGCGAGCAGATCCTTGAGCTCGGCCGACAGGATCGGCGCCTCCGGGCTCGCCGGCTTCTTGCGGATGTAGAGCTCGGACGCCGGCCCGCGCGTGGTGTCGACCTCGCGCGGCGTGATCGGATCCGCCGACGCGACCCGCGGCGCGGCGAGCATCGTCGCGGCGCCGGCGGCGCCGGCGGCGACGACCAACGCGAACAGCGTGCGCTGGATCATCGGTAGCCCTCGTATTCGTCCGCCCAGTACTCGCCCTGGAACGGCCAGTACTCCTCGTCGTCACCGATCAGCGACGCGTTCCACAGCTTGCCGACGAGCTCCTCGGGGAACCGGCCCTGCGCGAGGTCCGACACCTGGATGTCGAGCTTGCGCTTCTGGCCGATCACGGCGTCGACCTTGCCGAGCTTGGCCTTGTCGAGCACGTGGCGAACGTCGAGGTACAGCGCCTCGACGGCCTGCTGGGCGAGTACGTCGCCGGCCTTGTCGAGCTTGTCGCCGAGCGCGGCGGCGGCGCGCTGGTGACGCGCGGCGTCGGCGAGATCCGCCGCGAGCAGCGGGCGCAGCGATGGCGCGGCGCTGTCGCTGACCTGCGCGGCCGCGGCGTCGGCGGACGCCTGCGCCTTGGCGATGGCGTCCACGGTCTTCTTGTGGAGCGAGTCGAGGCGCGCGAGCTCCGCGTCGGCCTCGTCGGCCGGCATC
>DASXEF010000375.1:0-7336 GCA_036490255.1 Kofleriaceae bacterium | reverse complement strand
TCGCGCTGGACGAGCCGAGCGAACGCCGCGATCGCACGCTCGCCGATCTCGCGCACCTGCGCGCGTTCGCCCTGCCCTTGCTCGACGAGCTCGCCGCGTTGCCTCGCGCCGCGCGGTGGGGACAATGGCTCGATGCATTGTCGGCGCTCGCGACGCGCGCGCTGCGCCGGCCCGATCGCGTGCTCGCCGTGCTCGCGGCGCTGTCGCCGATGGCCGAGATCGGGCCGGTCGATCTCGGCGAAGTCCAGATCGTGCTCGCGCCGCGGCTGACCGAGCTCGTCACGGCGGCGCCGAAATCGCGTTACGGCCGCGTGCTCGTCGCGCCGATCGACAGTGCGCGTGGCATGACGTTCGAGGTCGCGTTCGTGCCCGGCCTCGCCGAGAGGATGTTTCCGCAAAAGCTCGTCGAGGATCCGTTGTTGCTCGATGCCGAGCGCGAGCGCATCTCGCCGGAGCTCGAGACGCGCGTCGATCGCCTGGCCGCCGAGCGACTCGCGCTCAAGCTCGCGCTCGGTGCGGCGAGCCGGCGCGTCGTGCTGTCGTATCCGCGCATCGACCTCGATCAAGCGCGGCCGCGCGTGCCGTCGTTCTACGGGCTCGAAGTGCTCGCCGCCGCCGAGGGCAAGCTGCCCGGGTTCGACGAGCTCGGCCAGCGCGCCGATGTCACCGGCGCCGCGCGCATCGGCTGGCCGGCGCCGAGCGCGCCGATCGACGCGATCGACGAAGCCGAGCACGATCTCGCGCTGCTCGATCAGCTCGTCGGTGCGCCGCAAGCCGGTGCCGCGCGCTACTTGCTCGGCGCGAATGCACATCTCGCACGTGCGTTGCGCGCACGCGGCCGGCGCTGGGAGGTCAAGTCGTGGAAGCCCGCCGACGGCTTCATCGCGTCGACGCCGATCTCGCCCGACGTTCGCGCCGTGCTCGACGCGAACGCGCCGTCCGCGCGATCGTTCTCGCCGACCGCGCTCGAGCAGCTCGCGACGTGCCCGCTGCGCTTCGCGTATCGCACGATCGTCGGGCTCGAGCCGCGCGAAGTCCCCGAGCCGATCCAGTCGATCGGCGCGCTCGAGCGCGGCTCGCTCGTCCACGAAGCGCAGTTCGAGCTGCTCGGCGAATTGCGCGACGCCGGCGAGCTGCCGATTCGCGATCTCGATTCCGCGCGCGCGCGACTCGACAGCGTGCTCGATCGCGTCGCCGGTCGCTATCGCGACGATCTCGCGCCGGCGATCGAGCGCGTGTGGGTCGACGGCATCGCATCGATCCGCGCCGATCTGCGCGAGTGGCTGCGCCGGATGGCCGGAGACGTCGAATGGACGCCGCGGCGGTTCGAGCTCGCGTTCGGGCTCGCGCAAAAGCACGGTCGCGATCCGGCGAGCGTCGATGCGCCGGTCGCGACGGGTATCGGCCTGATGCTGCGCGGCTCGATCGATCTCGTCGAGCAACGCAGCGACGGCGCGATGCGCGCGACCGATCACAAGACCGGCAGGGCGCGCGTCGAAGCAGGCTCGGTGATCGCCGGTGGCACGAGCTTGCAGCCCGTGCTCTACGCGCTCGTGCTCGAGCAACTGTTCCCGGGCAAGCTCGTCGCCGGCGGCCGGCTCGCGTACTGCACGACGCGTGGCGACTTCAAAGATGTCGACGTGCCGCTCGACGACGACGCGCGCGCCGCGGCTCAGCTCGTCGCGACGACGCTCGCGCACCATCTCGCCGACGGCTTTTTCCCGGCCGCGCCGAGCAAGGGCGCGTGCGACTACTGCGACTACCGTCCGGTTTGCGGACCGTACGAAGAGCTGCGCGCGCGCAAGAAAGATCGCGACAAGCTCGTGCCGCTCGCGAGATTGCGAGAGCACAAGTGACCGAGCTCAAAGATGCGGAAGCCAGACGCGCGATCCGCGAAGATCTCGGCGACACGCTCGTCGTCGAAGCCGCGGCCGGCACCGGCAAGACGACGGAGATGATCGCGCGCGTGATCGCGACGCTGCGCACCGGCGCGACCACGCTCGAGCGCCTCGTCGCCGTGACGTTCACCGAAAAGGCCGCCGGCGAGATGAAGCTGCGGCTGCGCACCGAGCTCGAGAAAGCGCGCCTGATCGCAGCCGGCGTCGAACGCGAGCGGCTCGAAGCTGCGCTCGGCGAGCTCGAGGTCGCGCGCATCGGCTCGATCCACTCGTTCTGCGCCGACTTGTTGCGCGAGCGGCCGATCGAAGCCGGCGTCGATCCGCTGTTCGAGGTGGCCGCCGAAGATGTCGCCGAGCAACTGTTCGCGCGCGCGTTCGAGACCTGGTTCCAAGCGGTGCTCGCCGATCCACCCGAAGGCGTGCGCCGGATCTTGCGCCGCGACGATCCGGCCGAGCTGTTGCGCCGCGCCGGCTGGAGCCTCGTCGATCGCCGCGACTTCGCCGGCGCGTGGCGGCGCGACGCGTTCGATCGCGACGCACGACTCGACGCGATCATCGCCGAGCTGCGCCCGCTCGCGGCGCTCGCCGATCGCGCGCATCGCACCGACGATTACCTCGCGAAGCTGCTCGGCAAGCTCGGCCGCTGGCTCGCCGAGCTCGATCGCCGCGAGCTGGTGAGACCGCGCGATCACGACGGGCTCGAATCCGAGCTCGCCGTCGTCGAGCGCTGGCGCGAATGGCGCAACACCGGTCGCGGCCAAAACTTCGGCGACGGCCTGTTGCGCGCCGACGTGATCGTGCAGCGCGACGCCGCGAAGGCGGCGCTCGGCGCGTTTCGCGAAGCCGCCGAGGCCGATCTCGCCGCGTGCTTGCGCGACGAGCTGCGCCCGCTCGTCGCCGGCTACGAACAGCTCAAGGCGAAGGCCGGCAAGCTCGATTTTCTCGACTTGCTCGTGCGCACGCGCGATCTCTTGCGCGACGACGAGCGCGTGCGCGGCGACCTCGCGTCGCGGTTCACGCACTTCTTCGTCGACGAATTTCAAGATACCGATCCGCTTCAGGTCGAGATCTTGTTCATGCTGTGCGGCCAACCGATCGCCGCGGGCAAGCTGTTCGTCGTCGGCGATCCGAAGCAGGCGATCTATCGGTTTCGCCGCGCCGACATCGCGCTCTACGAGAGCGTCGTCGCGCGCTTGCTCGCCGGCGGCGCGAAGCTACTGCACCTGACGACGAGCTTTCGCGGCAGCGCGTCGATCCAGGCCGCGATCAACGGCGCGTTCGCACCGGTGATGGACGGCAACGGTCAAGCGACGTACGTCGCGCTCGAGCAGCATCGCGCCGATATCGGCGGCCAGCCCGCGATCGTCGCGCTGCCGGTGCCGAAGCCGTACGGCTGGCGCGACGTCGCCAACTGGGCGATCGAAGAATCGTATCCGGACGCCGTCGGCGCGTTCGTCGAGCATCTCGTGCACAAGAGCGGCTGGCGGGTCGGCGATCGCACGCGCGGCGACGTTCCAGTTGAAGCGCGCCACGTCTGCCTGATGTTTCGCCGCTTCCAATCGTTCGGCAAAGACCTGACGCGGCCGTACGTACGCGCACTCGAAGCGCGCGGCATCCCGCACGTGCTCGTCGGCGGCCGATCGTTTCACGAGCGCGAGGAGACGGAGGGCCTGCGCAATATCCTGCGCGCGATCGAGTGGCCCGACGACGAGCTCGGCGTCTACGCGACGTTGCGCGGCCCGCTGTTCGCGTTCCACGACGAAGATCTGATCGCGTTCAAGCACGTCCACGGCCGGCTCTCGCCGATCGCGTGGCTCGGCCGCGACGGCAACGAGATCGCCGGCGCGTTGCAACTGCTCGCGCAGCTCCACACCAAGCGCAATCGCCGGCCGATCGCCGACACGCTCGCGCGGTTGCTCGCCGCGACGCGCGCACACGCCGGCATCGCGGTATGGCCCGCCGGAGAGCAAGCCCTCGCCAACGTCTCGCGCGTGCTCGATCTCGCGCGCCGGTTCGAATCGACGGGCGCATCGAGCTTTCGCGCGTTCGTCGAGCGGCTCGAAGACGACGCCGAGCGCGGTCGCCAGGCCGATGCGCCGGTCGTCGAAGAAGGCACCGAAGGCGTGCGCATCATGACCGCGCACGCCGCGAAGGGCCTCGAGTTTCCCGTCGTGATCTTGTGCGACCCGACCGCGCCGCTCGCGCAAGAGCGACCGTCGCGCGTGATCGATCCCGAGCGCCGCGTCTGGCTCGAGCCCCTCGCCGGCTGCGTGCCGAGCGAGCTGCGCGAGCGCGCCGACGAGGTCATCCAGCGCGATCGCGAGGAGGGCCAGCGCCTCGCGTACGTCGCGGCGACGCGCGCGCGCGATCTGCTCGTCGTGCCGGTCGTCGGCGACGAAGAGCGACCGAGCTGGCTCGACGCGCTCGCGCACGTGGTTCATCCCGATCCGAAGCACAAGCGCTCGCCCGCGCGCGCGCCGAATTGTCCGCAGTTCGGCGACGACAGCGTCGCGAGCCGCGGCAAGGACAGCCAGCGCATGCCGTACGACTCGGTCGCGCCGGGCTTGCACGCGCCGCGCGTCGGCGCGCATCGCGTCGTGTGGTGGGATCCGAACGTGCTCGCGCTCGACAAGGAGCTCGGCGGCGGCGTGCGCCATCAACACATTCTTGCCGCCGACGACGGCAACACGGTCGCGCATGCGAGCGAAGCAGCACACGCGCGCTGGCAAGCGCGGCGCGCATCGGCGCTGTCGATCGGCGGCGCGCCGAGCCTCGTCGTTCACAAGGTCACCGACGCCGCGCGGTTGATCTCGAGCGGCGATGCCGTCGTCGCGATCGAGTCGACGCCGATCGATCGCTACGCGCGACCGCGCGGTGCGCGCTTCGGCAGCTTGGTCCACGCGATCCTCGCCGCCGTCGATCTCCGTGCGCCGAACGTTCGCGCGATCGCCGCGAACCACGCGCGGCTCGTCGCCGCATCGCCCGACGAGCTCGCCGCCGCGATCGTCGCCGCCGAAGCTGCGCTCGCGCATCCGCTGCTCGTGCGCGCCGCTGCTGCCGCCGAGCTGCGCCGCGAAGTCCCGGTCGCGCTCGCGACACCCGCCGACGGCATGATCGAAGGCATCGTCGATCTCGCGTTCGCCGACGCCGGCGGCTGGACGATCGTCGACTACAAGACCGACGCCGAGCTCGGCGACGAACGCGCCGCCTATGAAGCGCAAGTGCGGCTCTACGCGCGCGCGATCGCCGCCGCTACCGGCAAGCGGGCGGTGCCGATCCTGCTGCTGGTATGATTCGGCGATGGCGCGTGGGCTCAAGATCGCGATCGTGATCGTGCTACTCGGTGCCGTCGGCGGCGTCGCGTACTGGCAGCACGAGCGCGCCGAGCGCGTGGAAGCCGAAGCGACCGCGCGCACCGAGGCGACCGATGCGATGGCCGAGGTCAACGTCGCGCGGAAATCGTTCGGCGACCAGCTCCAGAGCGCGACCACCGACGTGATCGGCGCCAGCATGATCTCGATGCCGAAAGCCGGCGCGGCGATCACGAACAGCGTGTTGCCGGTCCTCGATGGCTACCTGGCAAAGCTCGATCGCGCGCTGCTGTTATCGGCCGCGTATCTCGCGTTCCATCCCGAGCTGCCGCAGGCCACGCGCGACGCGCTCGCGACGCTCGACAAGACCGCGAAGCAATTGCACGGCTTCCGCGATCAGCTGGTCAAGCTCGCCGACGCGGCCGGCAAAGGCACGCTGACGCTCGACGAGCTCGCCGGCCAACTCGCAGCCGCGTCGCTGCAGCTGTTGCATTAACGACAATGCCGGTCAGGTAGCGCGCACGGCAGGCTATTTCGATGACGTCTCTGATCGAGCCCGAGCCCGATCTTCCTCTGTTCCACGAGGTGCTTTCGTTTCGGATAAGAGGTTCGAATTTCGAGCTCGGGCTCGGGTCGGCTCCGATCGGCATTGGCATTAACGATCGTTCACGCGTGGATCACGATCGAGCAACGTGCGCGACCCACGTTGGTTGCATGAAGGTCGTGCTCCTCCTCGGATTCTCGCTCTCGCTGATCTCCGCCGCGCTCGCCACTCGGTCGGCCCAAGCCGACGACTGCAACTGGTCGGCGCCCGGCTGCAACCAATACGGCTGCTGGCAAGACGGCGGCGGCTGCAACCAATACGGGTGCTGGAACACGCCCGACGGCAGCTGCAACCAGTACGGCTGCGACACGCACGGCACCTGCTCGCAGTACGGCTGTCCCTAGTGGATCGTGATCGTCGCCGAGTCGCCGGACGGCGGCGCATCGATCACGATCGAGCCGGTCTCCGCGTGCCACACGCAGTCGCCGCAGTCGACGGTCGGACCGTTCGGATAGAGCCGCGGCGCGACGCCGATCACCGTCGGCTCGGTCATCGAGCGGTCGGGCGTGTAGACGAGCGTGAACGTCGATGTCGTCGGATCGAAGGCGTACGAGGTCGGCGTGCCGGCGACGAGCTGCGGGTACGGCCGCACGAGCGCGGCGACGAGCTCGGGCACTTCTTGATCGTTCGCATCGACGAGGCCGTACGAGCCGCTGTCGTACGCCCAGTACGTCGTGCCGGCGGCGGCGCTCGCGGCGGCGTCGTATTCGGCGGTCATGTAATCGGCGATGCCGCCTTCGGTCGAGACGCCGCCGTACTCGCCGATCCACAAGCCGGCGCGCATCGTGTGCGCCTCTTCGGCGAGCAGCGCGCCGTTGTCGAGGATCTGCTGGCGATGCGTCGGATCGAAGCCGCTGCCGCTCTCGGCGCCGGAGTCGTACGCGTGCGGCGCGTACATCGCGTTGTCGAACGGCAGCGAATGGATCTCCGATTCGAGCCCGAGGTTCCGGCTCGAGCTCGGCTCCGCGAAGATGATCCAGGTCGGCGCGATCGCGCGGACGGCGTTCGCGACGTCGCTGTAGAGCGGCAACAGCCGATCGTTCTCGAAGTTGAACACCGGATAGGTGCCCCAGCTCGGCTCGTTGAGCGGATCGATGCCGATCACCGCCGGCGAGTTGCCGAGCTTGTCGGCGACGTGCGCCCACGCGGCGATGAACTGCGCGCGCGTATCGGTCGTATAGAACTGGTCGACGCACGCTTCGACGTGCGGATCGAGGCTGTTGATGTACCAAGGATCTTGCGGCACGAACTCGGCGTACTCGGTCGCGTCGCACGTCCAACCCGGCGCGCCGTCGAAGCCGAAGCCTTCGCCGTAGATGTCCTCGTGCATGTCGAGGATCGCGACGAGGCCGGCTTCGTGCGCCCACTCGAGCCGCTCGGCGACGCGATCGAGATAAACGTCGTCGTAGACGCCTTGTTGTGGCTCGATCGCCGACCACGTCATGACAAACCGAATCGAGTCGAAGCCCCAGTCCTGGCGAATGCGCGCGTAGTCGTCGTACGACTTGCCGTCGAGATACGGC
>DASXEF010000367.1:0-2042 GCA_036490255.1 Kofleriaceae bacterium | reverse complement strand
GGCGTTTGCCCAAGACGCCGATGTCGTCGACGAGGCACTCGCCCGCGCTTCCGGCGTCGCCGGCGGCATCACGTCCGATCAAGTCGCCGACGCCGCGCGTGCGACGAGCCCAGAGCTCGCCGCGCGTGCCGCCGACGTCGCAGCGGCCGACGCCGCGTTATCACAGGCGCGCGACGCGTACATTCCGCGCCTCGCGGTCACCGCGCGTTACGTCCGCTTGTCGGACATCACGCCGCCATCGCTCGGCGATCTCGTCGTCGCGCCGGGCGCACCGGCCGGCCCGTTGTCGAAGGACGCGACGCTCGTCAACGTGCCGTTCAGCTTCCCGGTGTACTTGAACGCGACGACGTTCGACGCGCAGCTCGACATCCCGATCTCCGACGATCTGCTGCGCATCTCGCGCGGCGTTGCCGCGGCGAAGCACACCGCCGGCGCAGCTCGCTTCAGCGCGGACGCCGAGCAACGCGACGTCGCGGCGAACAGCCGGCTCGCGTACTACGCGTGGGCTCGCGCGCGGCTCTCCGCGATCGTCGCCGCCGATGCCGTGCATCAGGCCGAGCTGCACTTGAGCGACGTCCAGCAACGCGCCCAGGCCGACCGCGCGAGTCGCGCCGACGTGATGGCCGTGCAGGCGCAGCTCGCCGCGGCGACGCAAATGCGCGTGCGCGCCGACGATCTCGAGCGCTCGAACGAGACGCAACTGCGCATCGCGCTGCACGGCGATGCGCCGCACGGCGCGCTCGCGATCGGCGAAGATCTATCGACGAACCTGCCGCTCGGCGAGCTCGACGGCGACGACGCGCTGTTGGCGGCCGCGATCGCACATCGCCCCGAGCTGCGCGCCGCCGGCGAATCGATCGACGCACTCGTCGAGCAAGCCCACGCCGCGCGCGACAGCGCATTGCCGCACATCGACCTCATCGCCGACGCGACCTCGGCAAATCCGAACGAGCGCTACATCCCGCCCGACGATAAGTTTCACACCACGTGGTCGGCCGGCGCGCAGCTGACGTGGAACGTCACCGACGTCCCGGCGCAGCTCGCGGCTGCGCGTTCGTTGCTCTCCCGTGCGGCTTCGGCAGAAGCCGCGCGCGCGCAGCTCGTCGACGCACTGCGCGGCGAGCTCGCGCAAGCGACCGCGAGCGTTCGCGATGCCGCGAGCGCGCAGGTCACGACGCAGCAACAGCTCGAATCGGCCGAAGAGGCGTATCGAGTACGGCGCGCGCTGTTTCGCGAAGGCGAAGCGACGAGCACCGAGCTCACCGATGCCGAGACGGCACGCACACGCGCCCAGCTCGACGCCGTCGGCGCGCGGATCGAAGCGCGGATCGCGTCGGTGCGGCTCGCGCACGCGGTCGGTCGCGATTAGCGAATCGCTTCGAGCAAGCTCAGCCGGTCCCACTTCACGAGGCCCCAGACGATCTGGCCGTTCGCGAAGCGATTGAGCGTGAGCCCGCTGATCTCGACCGGCTTGTTGGTCGCCTCGAGCTCGAACAGGCGCGCACCGTGCACGCCGGTCAGCGTCCAGTGCGCCCAGCACAGATCGCCGCTGTCGGCGGTCTCGTGCACGACGTAGCGGCACGGCGATAGCGCCGCGCGTAAGCTCGTCACGGCGGCGCGAAACTCGTCGCGCCCGCGGATCATTCGGCCACCGTGCTCGCCGGTGTAGTCGAGTGCGAACATCTCGTCGATGACGGTATCGTCACGACGGACGAACAAGCGGTCTGCCAGCTCGCGATAGCGGTCGCCGTAGCTCATGCCCGCGACAGTACCTCCGGCCAGATTCGAACTGGCCCACCGAGCTTCGGAAACTCGAGTCGCGTCCACTCACGGAGGCTCTCGAGCGTCGGGCGAGGATCGAACTCGCGTATTCGCGCTTTGCAGGCGCGTGCCTTTGCCACTTGGCGACCGACGTAAACGTGGATAGGACCGGAATCGAACCGGCCGCAGCCGCATTGCAAGTGCAGCTCGCCTCCTTGGCACATGCCTACCCGTAGCGGTCCTGACGAGGATCGAACTCGCCTATCGCGGTCGACAACCGC
>DASXEF010000342.1:0-2495 GCA_036490255.1 Kofleriaceae bacterium | reverse complement strand
ATCGGCGGCGAATCCGCGGGCGCGCATCTCTCCGCGCTCGTGCTCCAGCGCGTGCGCGGGTTCGCGCAGGCAAACCTCGTCTACGGCGCGTACGACCTGTCGCTGACGCCGAGCGCGCGGCGTTGGGGCGATCGCAACCTCGTGCTGTCGCGGCCGATCATCGAGCACTTCGTCGCCGCGTTCGTGCGCGATCGCGATCCGCGCACGCCGGAGATCTCGCCGCTCTACGCCGATCTCGCGGGCATGCCGCCGGCGCTGTTCACCGTCGGTGCGTTGGATCCGCTGCTCGACGACACGCTGTTCATGTACGAGCGCTGGCGAGCCGCCGGCAATGCCGCCGAGCTGCGCGTCTGGCCGCACGCGATCCACGGCTTCAACGGCCTGCCGCTCGAGCTCGGCCGGATGGCCGACCGCGACCAGCATGCCTGGCTGAGCGTTTGACGATCTCGACCGGCTGACATACGCATAGCGGGTGAAGCTCGCGCACTGCTCCGACCTGCATCTGCTGTCGCACGACGGGGCGGGGCTGATGAAGCTCGCGAACAAGCGCTGGATCGGCGCCGCGAATCTGTTGTCGAACCGCGCGCGGCATTATCACGTCGCCGCGTTCGATCAGATGATCGACGATCTCAACGCGCAGGGCATCGACCACGTGCTGTGCACCGGCGACGTCACCAACCTCGCGCTCGAGCAAGAGTTCAAGTTCGCGCGCGGCAAGTTCGACAAGCTCGCCGGTGGGCCCGAGCACGTCACGGTGATTCCCGGCAATCACGACGCGTACGTCGCCGAGGGGCTCGAGTTTTTCGGCACGTACTTCGACGAGTTTCACCGCACCGATCCGGGCTGGGAATGGCCCGACGGGGAGCGGTTTCCGATCGTGCGCGTGCGCGGGCCGATCGCGCTGATCGGCGTGACGACGTCGCGCGCGACGCCGTGGTTCACCGCCTACGGCCGCGTCGGCGACGCGCAGCTCGCCCGGCTCGAGCAGGTGCTCGCCGACCCGCGGATCGCCGACAAGGTCCGGATCGTCGCGGTCCATCACCCGCCCGCGGGTCGAGCGGCCAAGAGCGTGATCCGCGGCCTGCGCGACCACGAGGCGTTCGCCGGCGTGATCGGCAAGCTCGGCGCGGACCTGATCGTCCACGGCCACGAGCACCGCGACATGCGCGAATCCCTCGTAGGGCCGGCCGGCGACGTCCCGGTCCGCGGCGTCGCCTCGGGCACGTACCACCACGACAAGCCGCACCGTACGGCGCGTTACCGGATCTACGACATTTCGGACGGGAAGATCTCGGGAGATCACGTCAGAGTTTGGCGTCCCGACGAGCACAGGTTCGAGGCCGAAACCGTTAGCTTGACAGCAGTTTGAGGCGTGAGATACCTCCCGGCACTGCGATGACCGACGAGCTTTCCGATGCGGCCGCCCTCGAAGCGGCCGATGCCAAGTACGTCATGCGTCCGTGGGCTCACCCCGCGGGCGAGCCGGTGATCGTCGCGAAGGCTCGCGGCTGCACCATCACCGATGTTCACGGCAAAGAGTTCCTCGACCTCACGGCCGGGTACTTCGTGAACAACGCGGGGCACTGTCACCCGCGCATCATCGAAGCCGCGACCAAGCAGATGCACGACGTGCTGCAGGTCTCCGGCAAGCACGGCTCCGTGCCGATGGTGAAGCTCGCGAAGAAGCTCGTCGAGATGACGCCGAAGACGCTCGACAAGGTGTTCTTCGCGACCGGCGGCTCGGAGGCGAACGAGTTCGCGCTCAAGCTCGCCCGTCAGTTCGAGAAGAAGCCCGACATCGCGTACCTCGAGAACGGCTACCACGGGCTCACGCTCGGCTCGCTCGAAGTGACCGCGAGCGAGAAGTATCGCGACAGCGCCGGCAAGCCGATGGGCACCGACAACTACGCGATCCCGTGCGCGTACTGTTATCGCTGCAAGTTCGGGCCGGCTTCGACGTGCAAGACCGAGTGCTTGGATGGCCTCGAAGCGCAGCTCGACGCGCGGCCGAAGACGGCGGCGATCATCGGCGAGGTGATCCAAGCCGTCGGTGGTCTCGCGCCGCCGCAGAAGTGGTGGGATCGCGTCGACCGCGTGCGCAAGGCGCGCGGCATTCTACTGATCGCCGACGAAGTGCAGACCGGCCTCGGTCGCACCGGCAAGATGTTCGCGCTCGATCACTACGGGCTCGAGCCCGAGATCATGACCGGCGGCAAGGGCCTATCGGGCGGCGTCGGGTCGTTAGCTTGCGCAATGGCAGGCGACAAGATCTGCAAGGTGTTCTTCGGCGGCACGACCCCCACGTCGGGCGGCAACGCGGTGAGCGCCGCGGCCGGCATCGCGATGATCGAAGCGATCCAGGCCGAAAAACTCGTCGAGAACGCGGCGAACATGGGCCGGCACTTCACGGAGAGTGCGTGGGCGCTGCGCGATCCGTGGATCGGCGACGTCCGCTTCACCGGCTTGCTCGGCGGCATCGAGCTCGTGCGCAATCG
>DASXEF010000230.1:0-3571 GCA_036490255.1 Kofleriaceae bacterium | reverse complement strand
GGCAGCGCCGTATCGCGCATCGTCGTGAGATCGGTTTGCAAGAACGAGTCGGACGCAGTCACCCAATCCCACGCGAGCACCATGTCGCTCTTGTCGACGCCGGCGTTCGCGAACGCGGTGAACATCTGATCCGCGTTCTTTGCGATCTTCGAGAACAGCGGATGGTCGTAGCTCTTGCCGTCGCGCATCGCGGCGAACGCCGGCGGGATCGGCAGCGGCGTCGAGCCGTCGGCGGCGACGAGCGTGTTGCGCAGCGCGACCGCGTAGTGACCGCTCGGTGCTTCGCGCGCGAGCGGCCGGATGATCAAGTTCGCTTTCGACGGATCTGGAATGTTCGCGTCGATCTCGGCGAAGAACGGCAGGCGATCACCGGTGTCGACGTTGATGATGACGATCGGCGAATCCGCGGCGAGCGACGCGTCGGGACCCATCCAGCCCGGCAGGTTCGCGGAGCCGACGCCGGTGTCGAACTGCACGAGCATCGGACCGGTCGGCGAGAACCCGTCCCACGCGCCGAAGTGCGTGAAGTCGATCGACGTGCCGTCGACATTTTTCGGCATCGCATCGAGCGGCGGATCGAGCTTGAATCCGGTCGCGGTCGACGAGTCGGCATCGATGTACGCCATCGACGGCCACGGCAGCATGCAACCGGCGCCACCGAGCGGATTGCATTGATCCGGGACGCCCGAGGTGTTGTTGCTTTGACCGCACGCGGCCGCCATCGCGCCGAGGAGCGCGAGACAAAGTTTCCTCATCGGCGGCAACGTATCACTGCCGCGTCGTGTGTATGTAACGAAGCTCACGAGGCTATGATCGCGATCGTGTCGATGACGTCGTGGTTGGACCGCGTGTTGTATCGACACCCGTTCGAAGGTGCGAGCGCTCGGCGTTACGCCGCTGACGAACGCCCCGCCTTCGGCGACTTCGACGATCGCCTGCTCGATACGCTCGCGCCGTTGCTATCGGGTGCGACGCGCCCCGCCGAGGATCCTCATAGAGTTGTGAGATTGCTCGATGTCGGTGCCGGTCCCGCGACGTTCGCGATGCGCGCGGCCGAGCGGTTCGCGGAACTGAGTGTCCTCGCGGTCGAGCCGAGCCGCGACTTCGCCCGACCTCGGCGCGGCGTCGCGGTCGCGTGCGCGCGCGGCGAAGCGCTGCCGTTGCCCGACGCCTCGATCGATGTCGCAATATGTTTGTCGTCGATCCGCCACGTCCAGGACCGCAGCGCCGTGTTGCGCGAGGTCCGCCGCGTCGTGCGGACCGGTGGCCGATTCGTGATCGTCGAGCTCGATCCGGCGGCATCGCCGAAGCGGATCGCGGCGCACGCGGATCGGCTCGCGTCGCGCGTGCTGCGTCACGCGTTCGGCCCGTTCGTCGTGCGCACCGCGCCGCCGCTCGCTTCGATCGAAGCGCTCGCCACGCGCGCCGGCTGGTCGGTCGCCGCGCGGCGCGACGATCCGGTGCAGCCGGTCTACATCTTGGAGCTCGCGTGATCGCGAAGTGGGCGCGCCGCACCGCCGAGCTGCACGGCGAGCTGCGCGAGATCGCGGAGCTCGGCGGCGACCCGCGCTGGTGGTTACTCGCCGGCGGCGCCGCGTTCGCGTGGGATTCGCCGACGACCTACGTGATGTCGGACGCCGAGCCATCGGCCGACACGTTCATCGGCCACGTCGCGCCGGCGCCGCGCGATCCGTTCGCCGATGCAGTCGCCCGCGCGCTCGCCGCACGCGCCGCGATTCGCGCGCTCGACGGCCACTTGCCTGCACAACCGCTCGCGGTCACGGTGCGCCGCACGCTCGCCGGCGCGATCGCCCAGCCCAGCGCGCTCGACGTCGCCGCGTTCGCGATCGGCGATCGCACGTGGATCGCGGAGCTGTCATGCGACGGCATCGCCGACGATCTGGCTCGCGTCGCGCGCGGCGACGAGCCGCGAATCGTGCGCGCGCTTGGCTCGTCGCCGACGATTCCCTTCGTATGCGTGACGATCGGCGACGAGCCGCTCGCGACCGCGCGTCACGGCCATCGCCGCGCGTGGCTCGGCAACGGCACCGGCTACGGCCCGTGGCTCGGCCTGTCGCGCGCCGGCGAGCTCGCCGTCGTGTCGACGAGTCACATGATCGTCGACGGCTATGGTCACGCGTGGCTCGCGGAGCAGATCCGCGCGCGCACCGCCGACACCTCGTCGCGCACGATCGCAGCGCCGGCGCCGAGCATTCCGGCCGGCGCGATGCCGCTCGCGATCGCGTGGCGATCGCTCGACACGATCCCGTCGGCGCTGCCGCTCGCGTACGCGCTCGGCCGCGTCTTGCACCGCGTCGCCGGTCGTCGCGACGCCACGTTCTCGCCGACGTTTCAGATTCCGGTCGCACCCGGCGCGCACGGCGACCCCGATCGACGCCGCCGTCGCGTCGTGCCCGCGATCGCGAGCGTGCGCTTCGATCGCGGCGAGCCCGAGCCGTTCGAGGCGTTCGACGCGCGCACGCGCGAGCTGTTGCGTCGCGAAGCCGCCGGCGAAGGCTTGTCGGCGCACTTGCTCGCGGCCGCACAGGCTGCGCCCGCGCCGCTCGCGTGGAAGCGCCGCGCGGTCAGCGCGAGCCGGCCGGGTTGGCTCGACGCGATCGCGACGCTCGTCGGTGGCCGCGGCTGCGTGTCGCGGATCAAGCTCGATATCGACGCGTCGCCGGCGTGCGCGGTGTCGTCGCCGGGCCGGTTGCCGACCACCGCCGATCCGCTCGGCGGGTGCGTCGTCACCGTCGTCGACGACGGCCGAACCGGCGCGATCACGCTGTGCGGCGCTGGGTTCGTCGATAGCGATCGCAATGCTGCGAGCTTGCTCGACGAGCTTTTGGCAGCTCTGCCGCGCTACGCTACGAAGCGGTGACGCGATCGACGTTCCGCAAGCTGGGCCTGCTCGGCACGTTGTACTTCGCGCAGGGCGTGCCGTACGGGTTCTTTGCTGTCGTCGTGCCCGTCGAGCTGCGCGAACGCCATTGGGATCTCGACAAGATCGGCTTGTCCGCGTTGCTCGCGTCGCCGTGGGCATTCAAGTTCGCGTGGGCGCCGCTGCTCGATCGCATGTGGTGGAAGCGGCTCGGCCGCAGGCGCACGTGGATCTTGTCGATGCAGGTCGCCAGCATGATCGTGCTCGCGATCGCGGCGCTGGCAGGCAGCTCGTCGATCGCGCTGTTATTCGGCGCGACGTTTACCGTGAATCTGCTCGCAGCGACGCAAGACATCGCGACCGACGGGCTCGGCGTCGAGCTGCTCGACGACAACGAGCGCGGCCCCGGCAACGGCCTGCAAGTCGGCGCGTATCGCTTCGGCATGGTGATCGGCGGCGGCGTGCTGCTGTTGTTCCAGAAGCAACTCCACGACAGCGGCATGTTCGCGGTGATGGCGGCGCTAACGTTGCTCGCCACGCTGCCCGTCGCGCTCGCGGACGAGCCGCCGCTGCCACCGAAGCCCGACGGCGTGATCGACAACGAGCACTTCCTGCGCCGGCCCGGCGTCTGGCCGATCGTCGCGCTGCTGCTCGTCTACAAAGCCGGCGAGACGTTCGCGAGCGCCGTGC
>DASXEF010000228.1:0-2509 GCA_036490255.1 Kofleriaceae bacterium | reverse complement strand
CGATACGAACGCGATGTGGCCGCCGGTCGGGCTCCAGAACGGATGGCTCTCTTTCTCACCGGCGCCGAATTGCTGCTGCACTTCGGGGAACAGATTGTCGGTGTCCATGCCGAGCGACGCGTTCGCCGCGCGCAGCGACAGGTCGCCGTAGTTCATCGTGATCGCGCGGCTGCCGTCGGGAGAGAACGATGTCATCTCGGCGAACGGCATGGCCGGAAACTCGGTCGCGGTCGCGGTCTGGCTCGCGACGTCCCACAGCGCGTAGTAGCCGGGCTCGCTGCCGCCGAGCGCGAACGCGAGCTTCGTGCCGTCCTTCGAGACCGCGTGACAGCCGATGCACTGGGTTTGACCTTGCGGCACCGCCGGCGCGCTCGCGCTCGACAAGTAGATCGAGGGCGCCGACGCGTCGCCGTCGAAGTCGTAGCGCGCGACCGCGGTGTTGAACGTGGTGTCGCCCGTGCCGGCGGTCGTCCAGTAATAGAGCCCGCCTGATAGCGGCGTCTTGGACCACGCTGCGGTGATCGGCTGCGATTCGCCGAGCATCGTGCCGTCGGCGGCGGCGAGCCGCACGGTGATCGTCACGTCGTCGGCTTCGCTCACGCCGGCGAGCTGCGTCGCGAACGAGTCGTCGATCGTCACGATGCACGCGTTCGGAAATTGCGTCGGGTTCGGCGACGCCGCACAGCTCTCGTAGTACGCGAACTGCAGATCGCTGCCCGCCGTGAACGTCACGCGCGCGATCGACTGCGACGGATCGCTCTTTTGCGCGTGGACCTCGAGCGGCGCGAGGTTGATCGGAAACAGCGCGCCGGGTGGCGGATACGCGATGATCGGCAGCTGCGACGGATCGGGCGTGCCGTCGAGGCCGCTCTGCAGCACGCCGCTGCCGACGCTCGAGCCGACGAGCTGGACGTCGAGCACGGCGCTCGCGGTTTGATCGTCGAGCACCGCGGACATGTTGTACGTGCCCGCCGCCGTCGCGGTCGCGAGCGCGCTCGCGATCGACACCGTCGGATCGTCGGCGGTGATCGTCGCGGCGCTCGTCACGTCTTCGTCGTGATCGGGATAGTGCGCGGTGACGGTATACGTCTGCGTCGCCGAGTACGGCGAGCCGGCGAGCGTGATCGACGACTGTGCGGGCGACAGCTCGAGCGTGTAGTCGCTGCCGGCGTCGTCGCCGCCGGAGCCGTCGTGTTTCGGTGCGCACGCGATGATCGAGAGAGACACAGCGAACATCCAAAAGCGCATTACGACCAGCATAGAGAATCCCGACGAATTCCGCGCTGTACGCGATCGCGTACTCGTCCTACATCGCCAACCGACGCGCCTGGTCGATTCAGCTAGCGATGCTGCCTCCGGCCGTCCAGGCCCGCTTCGATGATCTCGTCGCCAGTGGCGAGCTACCCCTCCCACTGTTGCCCGAGACCGCCGCGCAGGTGCTCGCGATGGTCGATCGTCCGACCTGCGACGCGCACAAGCTCTCCGAGCTCGTCCGTCGCGATCCGGCGATGACCGCGCACGTGATGCAGATCGCGGCGTCGCCGGTGTACGCGACGTCGGTGAAGGTCAGCTCGCTGCAGCAAGCGATCGGCCGGCTCGGGTTTGCGACGATCTCTCAGCTCGCGCTCGCGGTCGCCGCGAAGGCTCGCGTGTTCTCGGTCAAGGGCTACGACACCGAGCTGCGCGCGGCGTTCAAGCACGCGCTCGCGACCGCGTTGTTCGCGCAGGAGATCGCGCGGCTGCGGCGCTCGACCGTCGACGTCGCGTTCCTGGCCGGCTTGTTCCACGACTTCGGCCAGCCTGTCCTGTTGCAAGCGCTCGTCGATCTGGCGGGCGATGCCGGCCGCGACGACGTGCTCGCTGCGGTCGAGGCCAAGCACGCCGAGGTCGGCGCCGCGCTCGTCGTGAAGTGGCAGATGCCCGCGAAAGTTGCCGAAGCCGTGCGCTTGCATCACGCGCCGGCCGGCTGCGAGCTCGCGGCGCTCGTCGCGCTCGCCGACCATTTCGCGCACGCGCGCACCGACGTCGCGCCGCCGCCGGAGCTGGCGGTCGCGCTCAACATGTATCCAGAAGATCTCGAGACGATCGCCAAGCGCGCGCCACAGGTGTTCGAGACCGCGCAGGTGATCGCGTGATGACCGAGCAAGCGTTCGACGTCTGCATCATCGGCAGCGGCCCGGCCGGCCAGAAGGCCGCCGTGCAAGCTGCAAAGGCGAACGCGAGCGTCGTCGTGATCGAAGAAGGCGCGCAGGTCGGCGGCGCGTGCGTGCATCGCGGCACGATCCCGTCGAAGACGCTGCGCGAGACCGCGGTCGCGCTCGGCCTCTTGCGCCGCCGTTCGGGTGGCGTACTCGACGTGATGCCGCCCGAAGATCTCAAGCTCGCGAGCTTGATGACGCGGCTCGACGAGGTCGTCGCCGCTCATCAGCGCATCATCGCCGACCAGCTCGATCGCAACGGCGTCACGCGCTGGCACGGTCGCGCGAAGTTCGTGTCGCCGCACGTGGTC
>DASXEF010000222.1:0-6256 GCA_036490255.1 Kofleriaceae bacterium | reverse complement strand
CCCGGCGGATGCCATCAAGATGCCGAGCGTGTCGGGGCCACCGCCGAGCGTGCTGCCCGCGACGAGCGGCATCAGCACGATGTACGCGCCGCCGAGCACGCTGATCGCGGCGAACAATAACAACACGGCGCGGAGCAACGGCGTCGTCATCGCGTAGCGCAGACCGTCGAGCATGTCGCGGCCGACGCGCGCCGACGGTTGCCGTGCGATCGGCACTTTCACGACCGTCATCATCAGCAGCGAGATGATCACGGCGATGTAGCTCGCGGCATCGATCGTGAAGCACCACGCTTCGCCGACCAACGCGACGAGCGCGGCCGCGAACATCGGGCCGAGCAGACGCGCGCCGTTGACGATCGACGAGTTCAGCGCGATCGCGTTCGGCAGATCGGCTTTGTCATCGACCATCTCGCGCATGAACGATTGCCGAGCCGGCATGTCGAACGCGTTGATCAGCGCCTGGACGACGCCGAGCAGCAGCAGGTGCCACACCGTCATCAGCCCGGCGAACATGAAGAACGCGAGTGCCGCCGATTGCAGCATCGCCGCGATCTGCGTGATCACGATGACGCGGTGGCGATCGAAGCGATCGACGATCACGCCGGCGATCGGCGACAGCACCGCGCTCGGCAGCTGGCCGAACAAGCTGACGAGCCCGAGCACCGTGCCGGAGTGCGTGAGCTTGTAGGCGAGCCAGCTCGTCGCGAATCGAGTCAGCCACGTGCCGACGAGCGAGATGCCTTGGCCGATGAAAAAGAGCCGGTAGTTCCGGTGTCGCAACGCGCGATACAGCCGCGCCATAGCTCCAGAGTAACGCCGATTCGTCAGTACAGCTTGTGAAGATGTGTTCCGCGATAGTAGTGCGCGAGGATCGTGTCGTGGCTCTTGCCCGCTTCGGCCATGCCGATCGCGCCGAGCTGGCACATGCCGACGCCGTGGCCGAATCCGGCGCCCTTGAACACGAACGCATCGCCGTCGCGCTTGACCTCGAACAGCGTCGACTTGAGCCCGCCGAGCAAGCGGCGGATGTGCAAGTCGCCGGTGACGTCGGTCGTGCCCTTGTCGCCGGCGATCGCGAGCACCTCGATGCGGCCGGACGAGCCGCGCTGCTTCGCGGTGAGCGATTTCACGCGGCCGATCTCCGGATATTCCGTCGCGACGCGCGCGCTCATGTCCGTGACCGAGATCGTTTCGGTCCAGCGAAACTTCGCGCGCGCGCTGGCGCTCTTGACGCGCCCGCACCACGCCGAATCGGGCGACTCGTCGAGAAACGCGTCGACGTCGGTGACTTTCGTCATCTCCGCTTTCGGATCGTCGGCGCGGCCGCGCAGCGACGGATCCGGATCGCCGCCCCAGATCGCGTCGTTGTCCTCGGTGTGACCGCCGCACGACGCGCTGTAGCGCACGTCGACCATGCCGCCGCCGTCGCGCAACAGCACGATGCCGCGCGTCGCTTCGACCGCACGCGTCGTACGCGGATCTTCTTTGCCGGCGCCGGCGTAGACCTGGCATTGCTGCGTCGAGCACAACAGGAACGGATCGGTCAGGTTGCGCCGGCCGATCTTCTGCAACAGCTCCGTGCGCGCGGCGATCGCCTGCGCTTCGAGCGCGGGTGCGGGCGCGTCGGCCATCATCTCGGCCGGCACCAGGCCGGCGAGCAGCTTGTCCTCGTTGACCGCATTCGCGGCGACGAGCGAGCCGTCGTGATCGAGCGTGACGTAGACGGTGCCCCAGTAGCGGCGATCTTCGTGGCCGGTCTCGAGCTGGCTGCCACCGGTGCCGGTCGGCACGTCGGCGACCGTGATCGTCTCGGTCGCGCGCTCGGGCTGGAACCACAAGACGCTCGGGTTTTCGATCCTGGTCGCGCCGCTGCGAGCGACGATCGTGCCCGACGGCCGGCGGACGAGCTCTTCGTGCACGCTCGTCTTGACGCCGAATCGCCGCGCGAGCTCGGCCGCACGGGCGGCGCCTTTGCCCGACGCGACCGGATCGATCGCGATGCGGATCTCGCGCGTATCGATCACTTCGCCGCCGGTGCCGAACAGCGTGCCGATCTCGAACGCGCGCGGCTCGAACCCGCGTTGTTTCCAGCGCGCGATCGACGCCGCGATGCCGGGCGCGTCATCGGCGCCGAGCGTCTCGACGACCGTCCACTCTTGCAGCATCGCCGGCTTCGCGTTCTCGACGGTGATCGTCCACGCGTCACCGTTGTCGGCGCGCACCGTGCTACCGCCGATGCCGTCCGGGCGCACGACGACGCCGCCTTTCGCGTGCAGCGCGACCTGCTTTTGCCCGCCCATGATCTCGACCGTCACGAGCGGCAAGCCGTCGTCGGTGAACGTGAACCGCGTCGAGTACAGGATGCGGAGCTTGTCGGAGGCCGACGTGTCGTCGGCATGTGCAACCAACGGCGCACACATCACGGCCGCGACGACCAACGAGCGGGCAAGCAACGACCGGAGCATCCCCGAGGCTAGGCAGCGCCCGTCGATGCGTGCAACAAATCGGCATGGCCGAGCCCGACGACCCGCCCGCGTTGCCGATTCCCGCACCGCGGTTGCCGGCCGACGTGCTCGCCCGGCGCGACGCGCTGCCCGTCAAGCCTGATGCCGTCGTGCTGACCGGCCAGCTCGTCGTGGTCGAGCCGCTCGATCTCGACGACGACCTCGCCGCGCTCCACGCGGTCTCGAACGGCGATGCATTCGCGCTCGAGGGCCGCAGCGTCGATGATTACGACTGCGAAGCGCGGGTCTGGCGCTACATGTCGGCGGGCCCGTTCGCGACGGCGGGCGCGCTGCGCGGGTGGCTCGCCGGCCAAGCCGCTGCTGCCGATGGCCGGCCGTTCGTCGTGCGCGAGCGCGTGACCGGCACGCCGGTCGGTGTCGCGAACCTGATCGCGAACCAGCCGATGCACCTCAAGCTCGAGCTCGGCAGCATCTGGTACGGACCGATCGCGCAGGGCACGGGGATGTCGCGCGAGGTCACGCAGTTGTTGCTCGAGCACGTGTTCGCGCTCGGCTATCGCCGCGCCGAGTGGAAGTGCGACGCGCGCAACGAAGCGTCGCGCCGCGCGGCGCTCGCCTACGGGTTTTCGTTCGAAGGCGTACAGGACGCGCACTACATCGTCAAAGGTCGCAGTCGCGATACGGCGTGGTACCGCATGCTCGATCACGAGTGGACCGATGTAAAACATCGGTCGTGACCGACGAGCCAGCCAAAGATACCGAGCCGCCCTCGCGCTTCGGGCGATTTCTCCAGAAGTACGCGACGCTGCTGTCGAGCACGGTGCTCGGCATCGCCGGGCTCGCCGCGACGTCGATCTGGCAGTTCCGCCAGGCGGCGACCGCGCAACAGCAAGCCGAGTCGCAACAGCGCGTCGCCGAGGCCGCCGCGACGAACAGCTGGAAGATCGAGCGCGCCGATATCCTCAGCAAGAACATCGCGACGCTCGCGGGCAACGGCTCGGATACCGTCGAGCAGCGCTACGGCGTGTTGTTGTCGCTGACGCGCGGGAACTTGATCGATCCCGAGCTCGCGGTGTCGTACGCGCTCGAGCTCGGCAAGGACAACCCCGACGACATGCTGTCGGTGCTCGCGCAAGTCTCGCCGAAAGACTACGGCCGGCTCGCGCGCGCATTCACGCTGTCGTGCGACGAGCGCTACGGCACGTCGCCGGCGATCGACGCGTGCACCGACAAGCTCGGCGGTCGCTCGGACGCGATCGCGCAGCTGTTCTCCGACGACGGCGACGCCGAGCTCGGCTCCGCCGCGCCGATCGCGATCCCGAATGCGCCACCGCCGCCGCCGAGCCCGCTGGCGCTGCTCAAGGACGAGCACCAGGTCCAGATCGGCGTGCAACGGCTCACGGCGCTCTACGAGCCGCTGCTCACGACGCTGTACGAAGGCCGCAAATGGGACGCGATCGATCGGTTCCTCGCGTATTCGACCGGCGCGCACCTGGTCGGCTCGCTCGCGCTGTCCGCGGCGCACACCGGCGAGTTCGTCACCGACGACGAGGCCAAGCAGCTCAAGCAATTTCACGACACGCAATCGAAGTGGCTCGTCGGTTATCTCGTCGGCACGACGTGCGATCCCGAGTGCAAGTCGCGCACGCTCGACGTCATGGTCACGCACTACGCCGAGTCGCAGGGCAGCTTCGATGCGGCCGTGCGCCAGCTGCTCGAGAGCCCGCGCGCGCAATCCGCGATGTCCGTGACGTTCTTGCACGCGCGCTTGTTGTGGTGCCAGGTCGACGGCACCGATCTGATCCCGCTGCGCGACAACGTGTTGGTGCCGGCGGCCACCGCGATCGTCGGCAATCCTAAATCCGACGCCGGCGTGCGCGACGCGCTGCTCAGCCTCGTCGCGCTGTGCACCGAGCCCGCCGACGGCGATGCGGGCCAGCCCGCGTGGCAGGCGCTGCTCGCCGCGGCCGACAAAGCCGGCGAGAAGCTGTCGCGCACGCTGCGAGATCGCCGCGCGACCGCCGAGCAGCAGCGTCAGAACCCGCCGGCCGCGTTCAAGAAGCGCGACTTCTGCCTCGCGCCGCACACGACCGATCCGGACGCGCCGCCGACGGTCGCGCCTCGCCACAACGCGCCGAAGTGATCACTTTCGCGCGGCGACGATGAAGCGCAGGTTCAAGAAGTTGATCGCGAAGTGCGCCGCGATCGGCCCGCCCAAGCTGCCGGTGTAACGCGCGAGCAGCGCGAACACGACGCCGAGCACGAACGCCGATGCGGTCCACGGCAAGAACCGCCGGCCCGGCCCGATGTGCAGCGCCGCGAAGATCGCCGACGAGATCCACACGCCGAACCACGGCATCAGCGCGCCGCGAAACAGCAGCTCCTCGCCGACCGAGCTCGCGAGCGCCAAGATCAAGATCTCGCGCCCGGTCAGCGGCCCGAGCAGATCGTGAAAGCTCGCCTGGAGCTCGCGCGCCCAGACCCAGTACTTCGTCGCCACGCGAGTCAGCGCGACGACACCGACTCCCAACGCCGCGCCGAATAGCGGCCCGGCGGCGAGCAACCACGCGGCGGGCTCGTGACCGAACCGATAGACGTCCGGATCGCCGCGGCCGGCTGCGATGAGCAGCGCGACGATCCCCATCGCGCCGTAGAGCCCGATGACCATGCTTGCCCGCGAAAGTGGAGGCGGCGGGCTCGGCGCGTACGACACGCCTAATACTTACCAGAACGCGGAACGTCGCTTCGCTCCGCGCGCTTGACAGACGTAGTCGCAAACGGTACCTACCTTGCCCTGACAACTTGCGCGGGTGGCGGAATTGGTAGACGCGCTAGCTTGAGGTGCTAGTACTTAACCGTGTAGGGGTTCGAGTCCCCTCTCGCGCACAAAAAAACCGGCCGTTCCTCGCGGCCTCGGCTTCGACCCAACCGGTCCGAGCCGACGGGTGACGCACACGCTTCATGACGTGGGCTCCTCGTCGATCGCGCGAACCGCCGCATCGACGAAGGCGCGCAGCTCGTCGAGCTCGATCGGCTTTTCGAGGTGGCGGTTCTTCGTCTGTTCGAGAAATGCTCGACCTGCAACGGTGAACGCGCCGCCGGTGATGAACACCATCCGTGCGGCCTGCTCGGGCGACAGCCGCTCGAGCTCGTCATAGACGTCCATCCCGGACACGTTCGGCATCATCAGGTCGCAAAAGATCACGTCGAAGGTTTCGCCGTGCTCGATCGCGCGGATCGCGTCGGTCGGCTCCTTCGTCACGACGTCGTGGCGGCGCCCGAGCGCGCGGCTGAACGTCTTTGCAACCATCGGCTCGTCGTCGATCAACAGCACGCGGCCGCGTCGCGTCGGCGACGGTTCTGGCGCGGTGACGATGTGCGGCACCACCGGCGGTGCAGCGAGTGCCGGCAGCAGCACGGTGAACGTCGTGCCCTTGCCGACCTCGGTCTCGACCGAGATCTCGCCGCCGATCGCCGTCACGAGCTGGTGGCAGATCGACAATCCGAGCCCGGTGCCGACGCCGATCGGCTTGGTCGTGAAGAACGGTGTGAATAGCTGCGCGACGACTTCGGGCGGCATGCCGCCGCCGGTGTCGGAGATGTCGACGCGCACGCGGCCGTCTGCGGCGAGCGCGGTCGCGACGCGGATCTGGTTTTGATTCGCGCGACCTTCCGGAATTGCCTGCGCGGCGTTGACGATCAGGTTGAGGAACACCTGGCCGAGCCGCGACTCGTTCGCGTACACCGGCGGGACATCTTTGTTGTAGTCGCGCACGAGCGTCGCCCGGTGG
>DASXEF010000165.1:0-1523 GCA_036490255.1 Kofleriaceae bacterium | reverse complement strand
CGCCGCGAACAGCGCGAAGTCGAGCGCCAGGAACGTCACGAGCACGCTCGGCTCGACGGCGGCGCCGTGGACGCCGACCGCGAGCATCGCGTGCGTCGTGTACACCGCGATCACCGTCGAGATCGGGACGATCACCCAGCGGTTCGCCGCGATGAAGAAGCCGGCGCCCGCGGCGAGCAGCGTCGTGCACGCCAGCGACAGGTCGCTCGCGTCCGTGAACGCGCCGGTGTGCAGCCCGAGGAACAGCGCGACGCCGGCGACGGTCTCCGACTTCATGCGATGCGCGATCGCGACGATCGCCGCGACCGCGGCCGCCGCGAGCGCCACGCCGAGCGCGTCGCTGTCGATCACGCGCATCGCCGGCACGAAGTGCAGCGCGTACGTCACGAAGTAGCCGATCGCGAGCCCGCCCGCGATCACCACGCGCCCGAACGTCTGGTGCTTGCGAGCGATCGCATGTCCGACGCCGGCGACCGCGGCGGCCATCGCGTAGCCGGCGAGCACGCGCACCGCCGGGCCGAGCTCGGCGAAGTACGTCACCACGAGCAGCGCCGCGCCGGTGATCAGCGAGACGATGCCGATGCGCGGCAGCCAGTACGTGCCGAGCTTCGCCTCGAGGTCGCCGCGCTCCTCCGGGGCCTCGGCAGGTCTCGGCATGCCCGCCGGCATCGCCGCGGGTCTCGGCGCGTGCGCGGCGCTCGCTGCGCCCTGCCCGTTCCACATCTCGAGCGCGTAGACGCGCTGAACCGTCGTTGCCAGGATCTGCTCGAGCCTCGCGAGCCGCTGCTCATGTTGGTCGGTCACGACCCTCGGCAATTACAAGCGCCGCGCCACGCGCGCAGCTACCCGATTTCGTCGAGGTTGCCAGGAACTTCCCGAGCCGAAGTCCGGAACGCTCTGTCATGCCACCGCGCTTTCGCGCCTAACATTTCACAACATCGGTGCGTGCTACCGTGGGCCGCAGTCGATGTGGATCGTTCGTCTCGCGCTCCGACGGCCGTACACGTTCGTCGTGATGGCGCTGCTGCTGTTCATCGGCGGCATCCTGTCGATCCGCAAGACGCCGACCGACATCTTCCCGAACATCGACATCCCGGTCGTCACCGTGATCTGGAATTACGGTGGATTGCCACCCGAGGACATGGAGAAGCGGATCGTCTCGAACTTCGAGCGCGTCATCAACACGGTCGTCGCCGACGTCGACCACGTCGAGTCGCAGACCCTCACCGGCATCGCGGTCATCAAGATCTACATGCAGCCGGGAGCCGACGTGTCTCAGGCGATCGCGCAGACCACCGCGATCGGCCAGACCGCGGTGCGCTCGATGCCGCCCGGCACGATCCCGCCGTTCATCATCCGCTACAGCGCGACGAACGTGCCGGTGATGATGCTCGCGCTGCAGAGCGACTCGCTGTCCGAGCAGCAGCTGTTCGACTACGGCATCAACTTCGTCCGCGCCGACATCTCGACGATCCCCGGCACGCAGCTGCCGTATCCGTACGGCGGCAAGCAGCGCACGATCA
>DASXEF010000153.1:0-5020 GCA_036490255.1 Kofleriaceae bacterium | reverse complement strand
CCGTCGCGGTGGTGGCGGCGCTCGCGAGCGATTTCCGCATCACGACGAACGACTTGTTCCGCTTGCGCACCGCGCGCGCGATCGGCCGCGAGATTCCGATGATCCGCGGCGATCTGAAGGCACGGCTGATCACGCTGGTCGGCGAGCTGCGAGGTGATCCGGGGAGCGATCCGCTCGAGCAGCTCGCGCCCGAGCTCGCGCGCTATCGCGAGCGCTACCGGCCGTATCAGCACGTCGCGCTGCGCGAGCACATGGCCTATCGCGACGTGCTCTTGACCGGCGCGACCGGGTTTCTCGGCAGCTATCTCTTGAGAGACCTCCTCGAGCGCACCGACGCGAAAGTTCACGTCACGATGCGCGCGAGGCGCCGGCAAGAGGCGTGGGATCGACTCGTCGCGAAGACGTCGCGCTATTTCGGCAACGGCTTCTTGGATCGCCACGCTCGCCGCATTCACCTCGTGCTCGGCGATCTCGCGGAGCCGCAGTTCGGCCTCGATCGCCAGCTGTTCGACGCGCTCGCGCGCACCGTCGACTGCGTGCTGCACTCGGCCGCGCTGACGAAGCACTACGGCGAGGTCTCGCGCTTCGTCAAAGCGAACGTCGATGCCACGCAGCACGTCTGCGATCTCGCGTATCGCGCGAGCTGCGATCTCAACGTCGTGTCGACGGTCTCGGTCGGCGGCGGCGAGATCGCCGGCAAGCAGCGTGCGCTGTTCACCGAGTTCGATTGCGACATCGGCCAGGTCGCCGCGAACCACTACGTGCGCACCAAGCTCGACGGCGAGAAGGTCGTCCACGCGCTGCGCGACAAGGGCCTCGCGTGCAACATCTTCCGCGTCGGCTTTCTCACCGGCGACTCGAAGACGCTGAAGTTCCAGTCCAACGCCGACGACAGCGGCTTCGTCCAGACGCTGCAGAGCTATCTCGCGCTGCGCAAGATCCCGCTCAGTGCGTTCGCGCAATCGTTCTGCCCGGTCGACGAGGTCAGCGACGCGATCATGCGGCTGATGTCCGCGAGCTCGTTGCTCGATCAGACGCATCACGTCGATCGGATCTTGTCGAGCGACGACGCCGAAGCGATCGTCGCCGGCGATTCGCGTTGCGAGCCGATGGACGAGGCCGACTTTTATGAGTGGCTCGCCGCACGCGTCGACGATCGCGAGATCGGCCCGGCGGCGACCGCGATGCTGTTGCACCAGGGCTTGCTCGAGGATCGCGTCGCGACCGAGACCGTCACGGTGCGCGAGAAGACCGACAGCTTGCTCGCGGCAGCCGGCTTCGCGTGGAGCGCGATTCGCCCCGAACAGATCTGGAGCCTGATCCCGTAGGCACGCGGGCTGCAATCGTCACCGCCATGATGAAGAAGCTCATTGCCGCGCTGACCGTCGCGGCCGTTACCGCGTCGGGCTGTGCGTATACGTTCCATCCCGAGCGCCGCGGCAACAACGGTGGCGAGATCGCGGCGGCTCCGCTCGTCGGCGATATTCTGTGGTTCATCCCCGGCATCATCCCGGGCGTCGTGTTCCTCGTCGTCGATTTCACGAGCGGCGCGATCTATCGCCAACCGGGCGAGTATCGCCACGAAGTGCGCATCGGCCAGCAGTCGACCGCACACGCCGCACCGAGCGCGTCCGCGCAGTCGCGCTGATCACAACGGGCTGAGCCCGAGCTGGAACGCCAAGATCGCCGATAGATCGCCGGCGGCGAACGTATCGGTCTCGGGCGTGTTGTACGTCGAGCCACTCGAGCCGCGGACCGAGAACGTCAGCGCCGACAGCGTGCCGAACTGATACCACGTCGTGACGAGCGCGCTCGCACGCGATGCGACCGTGTCGAGCTCGAGCACGACCGCCGTGCGGGCGAGCGGCGTGTACGCGTAGCTCGCGGTCAGCGCGATGTCGTGGCCGTAGAACGTGATCGCCGGCGTTTGATCCTCGAACTTGAGCAAGTAGAACGTGTAATTGAAGCGCGCCGTGAAGCGGCCGAGATTGACGCCGAGCATCGCGCCGGGCGCGCGGCGCGTGCCGTCGAACAGATCACCGCCGAGATAATTCACGCCGAACACGAAGTCGCGATTCGGCGGGCTGAGCAGCTGGAACGACGTGACGACCGGGTGATAGAGCCCGACCGGCACGGTGATGTGCGTGCCGATCGGAAACGCGGTCGTGACGTTCTCTTCGGCGGGCCCGACCGCGACCGCGAGCTCGGCGTTGTCGATCGTCTGCAGCGATCCGGAGATCACCGCGCGGCGATACACGAGCGCATCGGTCGAGCTGTCGCGCACGTTCGACAGCTGCGTCTCGATGAACACCTGCTGCACGTGATCGGCGCGCACGACCGGCGTGTAACCGGCGGCAACGGTCTCGTCGATCACGCCGGTGGTCTCGAAGAAGCCGAGCGGCGCTTGGAACTCTTTGCCGACCGCGAGCAGCGTCGCCTTCGCGTAGAAGTCTTGGCTCTTCCATTGCCCCGTGCCTTCGCCGGCGCTGCCGACCGTGCCGTCGTCGAGCCGGCTCGCCGCATAAAATCCCGACAGTGACAAATGGCGGTCGTAGAGCGAGAGCGCACCGTCGACGCCACCCGATTCGTATCCGATCGCGTTGCCGTTCGCGTCGAGCGCACACGAGCCGCACGCGAGCACCATCGCGCCGATGCGCTGGCCGTCGATCGTCTGCGTGATGCGGCCGACGGTCGCGTTGTCATCGAGCACGACGCCGCTTTGCGGCTGCACCGTCTCGATGTTCATGATCGCCGCTTCGGTGCCGCCGTCGCGCAACACCGACTTCACGCCCCACAAGATCGGCACGATCGTCGTGAAGCCCGATTTGTCGGTGATGATGCCGAGCCGGCGCGAATAGAACAGCTGCGCGCCGAGGTCGCCGAACTGATAACGCGCGCCGCCGAACGAGAACCGCGGTGCATCTTCGGCAAAGAACGCGCGCGCTTCCGGATACTCGAGCTCGAAGCGATCGAAGTCGGCGGTCGCGCGATCGGGATTGACCGCGGAGAAATCGGGGTTGATCGTCGCATCCAGCCGGAATGGTCCCGGCGGCTGGACGCGCAGGTACGCACCGGCGTAGATCCGGCCCTGCGCGTCGGTGCCGGTCAGATCGGTGAGCCGCGATTGCGCCGTCGGCGGGCTCGAATCGAACGCGCCGGCGACGTACGGAATGAACAGCACGCGCTGCCCCGGATGCACGTTCGACAGGCCTTCGGCGTGGCCGAAGAAGTTGGTGTCGAACAGCTCGGTCGCCGGCGGATGCAGCGTCCACAGCGCTTCTTCGCCGGACTCGGGCACGCGGCGCTCGAATTCGATCCCGATGTCGAACGGCTCGTCGTGTCCCGACATGTGCATCGATCCCCACGGAATCGCGAGCTCGGCGGTCCAGCCGTCGGCGTCGATGGTCGTGTCGGCGTCCCACAGGCCGTGCCAGTCGAGGTTCTGCGCCGCACCTTGATCGCTGATCTCGGCGTCGGCGCGCGCGCCGGCCGGCGTGACCGCGAACTCGTAGCCGCCGGTGTGGCCGTGCACCGCGTCGATCACGACCGCGACGTATTCGGATTCGTCGAGCAGCGTTTGCTCGTCGGCGATGAACGCGTCACTCGGCGCGTGCGGCTTGCCGTACGTGCAGTGAAACGCGACGTAGATGTTTTGCGCGTCGTAGCTGATCTGCACGACGGTCGGCTCGCTCGTCGGCTTGCCGTACGGCTTGGACTTCGTCGATAGAAACCGATCGTCTTTCGGCGCGGTCGCCCAGATCGCGTCGGTGAGCACGCCGTCGATCTTCGGCGCGTGCTCGGCGCGCACTGCGACGTATTGCTTCGAGCCGTGCGGAATGCTCCACGGGCCGGCTTCTGCGTCGGCCGAACTATCGTCATCGTCGCCTTCGGCGGGCTTCGTCGCCGCGACCGGCGCCGCAGGCGATCCCGATCCGACCGGCTCGGGTTTCACGACCGGCGCCGACGCTTCGCCGGTGACCGCAATGTCCTTCTCGACGGTCGCGAGCCGGTTCGCGTGCTGATCCATCAGCTCGAAGCGCGCGTCGATCGTCGCACCGGCGACCGCGACCTCGGCGGGAATGTCGACGGCGATCTTCGCCGCGCTCGGCTCGACGGTCTCGTAGTGCTTGCCGCCGGGCTCTTTCGCGGAGACGCGCACGAGCGCGACGAGCGCGACTTGTGCTTCGTCGAGCTCGACGGTGACGTGAAACGGCTCGCCCGCTTTGACGTCGCCGGGCGCGCCGACTTCGAGATGATACTGGCCGATCGCTTCTTGCTTGTGCTTCGCTTGATCGGCGAGCCCGATCGCTTGCCGGCCCGAGCGCGGTGGCACCGCGAAGCTCGGATCGATCAACGCCGCCTGCTCGAACGCGCGCTCGGCTCCTTTGATGTTGCCGAGCGCGACCAGCGACGCCCCGAGGTTGACGTACGCGGTCAACGTCTGCACGCGCGCGAGGCCGCCGCGGGTCAGCGCGTTGTCGAACAGCTTCGCGGCTTGCGCGTAGTCGCCCTTTTCGAGCGCGCGAATGCCGCGCGTCAGCGTCTCGGCGCCGGGCGGATCGCTGGCGGCAACGCGCACGCAAAGCGCGAGTACCCCCAAGATGACGAGCACCCGACGCGTCACGACCGCCAATTATCGCATCAGTCTAGAAAGTTCTGGATGAGCGACGTCGGATGATCGACGTCGATCGTCACGTCTTTCGTCAGGCTGATGCCCTGCTCGGCGTTGGTCAGCGTCACCGAGTGATGACCGGGCGCGAGCTGGATCGCGGCCTGCGGCGTGACCATGCCCGTCGGCTTGCCGTCGATCGCGATCGAGCACGGCGGCTTCGCGGCGATCCGCAGGCTGCCCTTCGCAGGTGCCGGGCTCGACCACGTCGGCGTGACGATCGCCGGCGCAGCGGCGACGTGATGATGATGCGCGGGCGGCGCGGGCTCCTCGAACGCGACGTTGATGCGATGACTCGATGCCGCCGCGACGTGCTCGAGCCGCGGCGACTTGCCGTCGAGCTTGACCAAC
>DASXEF010000085.1:0-4694 GCA_036490255.1 Kofleriaceae bacterium | reverse complement strand
GTCGGCGGCGGCTCGACGTTCACGATCTCGCTACCGACCGCTTAGCAAGCTCGGTGAACGCCAAGCGCGCAGCACTGCCGGAGGTAGCGCGCAGTCAAGCGGCGCAGGCGTCGCAGACTTCGCCGTCCCCGGTGATGGTCGTGCGATACGCCGGCACCGATTTACCGCACTTCGCGCACGTGATCGGCCGTTCGTCGCGCGCCCGCGGTTTCGGCTTGCTGACGTTCGGATCCGGCGGCGGTGGCGGCGCGGTGAGCCGCGCGTACGCGTCGCTCACGGCAGCGTCGAGCTCGGCCTGGTCGAGCGACGTCTTCGTGTGCAGCACCTCGACGAGACCGATCACGAACGCGCGCAGCACGACCAGGTCGTCGGCTTGTTTACGCACGAGCTTGCCGAGCGCCGCGACGTCGCCTTCCATCTGGTCGAGCTCGTTCGCGTTTTGATCGATCGCATCGCGTTCCCGGTATTCGAGGTCGCGAAACCAGCTGAATGATCCGACCTTCTCCGCCATCGCTAGTGCTCCCCCGCGACGTTCACCGCCTGGCACGCCTTCGCGAACGCCGGCGCCGCCGCGGCGACCGGCTCCTCGAGCGTGACCGAGCAGAAGTGATAGTGGCGCTCGGCGTTGTTCCACCACGCGTACGCGACGAACGTGGTCTTGTCGCGCGTCGCGATCAACAAGCGGCTCGTCGGGGTGGTGTCGTTCTTGACCACGCCGGCGTCCTTGAACTGGTCGAACACGACCTTGTCGGCCGACTTCGCCCAATCTTTCGGCTCGCAGCTGCCATCGCAATCGCTCGCGAGGTGCATCTGGGTCATGAAGCCGACGTCGTCGCCGCCTTTGAGCGTCGCGAACATCGTGCCGTCTTGCTTCCAGCCTTTCGGCGCAGCGACGGTGAACGTCACCTTGTCCTTGCCGTGGTCCTCGATGACGTCGGTCTTGTCGAACACGAGCTTGGCCTTGAGCTCGGCGGGAACGAGCGCGTTGACGGCCGCCGCGTCGATCGCGGTCACGACGGGCGCTGCCGCTTTCTTCGAATCGGATTTCGAGCACGCCGCGAGCACCATCACCGCGATTGCGAATCTGTTCATCGGTGCATTTAGCCACGAGTAACGAGTCGTTACTCGAGTGCGCCGAGGATTCTCGCAACCGCGCGGAACCACGCGACGCGACCGTCGGCACGCCGCGTGCTGAATCGACGCTCCATGTGGACGCTCGCACGCAAGCTGCTGCTGCACGACCGCTTGCGCTTCGCGGTCGCGATCGCGGGCGTCTCGGTTTCGGTGATGTTGGTGCTCGTCCAGGTCGGCCTCTACTTCGGATTCATGGACACCGCCTCGTCGGTGATCGACACGAGCACCGCGGATCTTTGGGTCGGCAAGGCCGGCAACGATTCGTTCGAGTTCGCCGCGCCGTTCGACGAGCGCGCGGTCTACAAGGTCGCGTCGGTGCCCGGCGTCGCGCGCGCCGAGCGCGTGCTGATGAACTTCGCGCAGCTCAAGCTCGAGACCGGCGGCGACCTCGGCGTGCAGGTCGTCGGCATCGAGCACGTGCCCGGCAAGACGCCGATGCTCGCGCCGTGGAACGTGATCGCCGGCGACGTCTCGCGCTTGCGCGAGCCGAACGCGATCGTGGTCGATCGATCCGAGTACGCGAAGATCAAGATCGATCGCGTCGGTTACCAGACCGAGATCGCCGGCGTGCGCGCGCAGGTCACCGCGATGACGCAAGGTATTCGCTCGTTCACGACGTCGCCGATCGTGTTCACCGATCTGCGCTCGGCGCGCAGCTACATGCCCGGCCTCGGCGCCGATGCGGTGACGTACGTGCTCGTCAAGCTCGCGCCGGGTGCGTCGCTCGATGTCGTTCAAGCGTCGATCAACGCGTTACCGCACGTCGCCGCGTACACGACCCACGAGATGTCGCAACGCACGCGCTCGTACTGGTCGTCGCGCACCGGCGTCGGCGCCGGATTCTTCACGACCGCGGTGCTCGGCGTGATCGTCGGCTTCGTCGTCGTCGGTCAGATCTTGTACAGCGGCACGCTGCAATACCTGCGCGAGTACGGAACGCTCAAAGCGATGGGCGCGAAGAACTCCGCGGTCGTCCGCGTGATTCTGTCGCAGGCGATGATCTCGGCGGCGTTGGGCTTCGTGCTCGGCGGCGGGCTCGCGGTCGTGATGCGCGCCGCGATGGCGAAAGCGAACCTCTCGGTCGCGCTGTTTCCCGGCCTCTACGCGGCGACGCTCGTGATCACGATCGCGATGTGCTCGCTCGCGTCGCTCCTATCGATCGTCAAAGTGCTGCGGCTCGATCCCGCTTCCGTCTTCAAAGGCTAACCATGCAGGCTTCACTCGCGAGACTCGTCACCACGGGCAAGATCTACGGCAGCGGCGAGCACGCCGTCGCCGCGCTCGTCGACGCGACGCTCGACATTCGCGCCGGCGAGGTCACGTTGATCGAAGGCCCGTCGGGCTCCGGCAAGACCACGCTGATCTCGATCTTGGGCTTGTTGCTCAAGCCGACCACCGGCGAGGTCTGGGTCGAAGGCAAGAACGTCGCCGGGCTCGGCGAGCGCGACCTGCCCGGCTTGCGCGCGCGCAACTTCGGCTTCGTGTTTCAAGGCTTCAACCTGTTTCCGGCGCTGACCGCGCTCGAGAACGTCGCGATGGCGATCCAGATGAAGGATCCGCGTGCGAAGGATCCGCGCGGCGAAGCGCGCCGCTTGCTCGAGCTCGTCGAGCTCGGTCCGCGCGCGCATCACTTGCCGGCAGATCTATCGGGCGGCCAGAAGCAACGCGTCGCGATCGCACGCGCGCTCGGCGGCAACCCGCCGATCCTCGTCGGCGACGAGCCGACCGCGGCGCTCGATACCAAGACTGCATTGTCGGTGATGGAGCTGTTGCGCGCGCTCGCGAGCACGCACGGCCGCGCCGTCGTCGTCGTCACTCACGACCCGCGCCTCGAGCGCTTCGCGGACCGCGTGGTTCGCGTCGAGGACGGTCGCATTCAATCGATTGCCGGTCGCAACTAAAAGGAACATCCCGTGAACAAGCTCGTCTTTGCCATCGTCCCTGTCGCAGCCGCCGGCGTGTGGCTGCTCGCCGGCACGTCGCACGCGCACGCGGTCGCCGCGACTGCGGTCGCCGACCCGACACTCGTCGCCCCCGCCCGCGTCGAGCCGCTGCGCGATCCGGTCCAGCTCGCGTTCGAGACGCCCGGCCGCATCGTCGCGATCGACGTCGACGAAGGCGACGTGGTCAAAGCCGGCCAGGTGCTCGCGCGGCTCGACGATCGACTCGCGAAGGCGCGCGTCGCCGGCGCGGTTGCTGCACTCGCGCAAGCGCACGCGCGCTACGATCTCGCGCGGCGTGGCCCGCGCCGCGAAGATCTCGATGCCGCGAAGGCCGACGCCGATGCGGCTGCCGCCGATGCATCGCACAAAGGCGCCGAGCAAGCGCGCAGCACACGTCTCGGCGAGACCGGGGCATTGTCGACGACCGCCGTCGATGCCGACAGCGCCGCCGCCCGCGTCGCCGGTGCGACCGCGGCAGCAGCGGCCGCGCGCTACGCCTCGCTCGCGAAGGGCACGCGCGCCGAGCAGATCGCCGAAGCCGCCGCCGCCGTCGATGGCGCCGCCGCCGACCTCGCAGCCGCGAACGTCGCACTCGATCAGACGCTGCTGCGCGCACCCGGCGATGGCGTGATCTTGCGCCGCCTCGCGGAGGTCGGCGCGCTCGTCACCACGACCGCCGCCGTGCCGGTGCTGTCGATCGCGGATCTAACGAAGCTCGAGGTTCGCGCCGAGATCGACGAGGCCGACGTCGCCGCGATCACGCTCGGCAAGCCCGCCTTCGCGACGGCGGACGCGTTCGGCGACCAGCGCTGGGCCGTCCACGTCACGCGGATCACGCGCGAGCTCGGCCGCAAGACGGTGCGCGACGACGACCCGCGCGCCCGCGTCGATACGCGCGTGCTCGAAGTCATCGCCGGCTTCGACGGCGCCACACCCGCGCTGCCGCTCGGCTTGCGGATGTACGTCCACGTGCAACGGTGATACACGAAGAGGATGCGTCGGCTTTGTCTGCTCGTCGCGCTCGCGTGTTGCGGTAAATCGCCGGCGAAACAGGAGCCGGCGACGACGCGCGTCCCCGTTCTACCCGACGCGATCACGAATCGGCTCGGCACGATCGGCCTCGCCGTCGCGGTCGATTTTTCGTCGTCGGGCGTCGGCAAGCTGTTCGAGAGCTCGTCATCGACGTGCGCGCGCGATCTCGTCGGCCACGTGCGCGACGCGGTCGCGACGGTCGGCGATGGCGGCTGGCAAGGCATCGTCGACGGTGCGCCCGAAGCCGCGACGCGCGCGTGCCTGAGCGTGCTCGGCGTGACCGCGCACGACGGTTCCGACGGCGACGCGCTCGTCGTCGACGTCGCCGGCAAGCAGCTCGCGGTGCGTTGGCGCGGCGACATCGCGACGCTGCGCGAGCTCGGCGCCGACGAGCGCCACGGCGAAGTTCCCGACGCGATGAAGGATCAGATCGCGAAGGTGCCGCGCGGCGTCGCAGCGTGGCTCGCGACGACCGGCTTGCCGGACTACAAGATCACCGGCGCGGTCGGCTGGCTCGACGCCGGCGCGACGCAATGGAAGTTGACGATCGACGCCGACGGCGCCACGCCGACCGCTGCGAAAGAG
>DASXEF010000020.1:0-6963 GCA_036490255.1 Kofleriaceae bacterium | reverse complement strand
CTTGAAGAGCTCGGGCTCGCCGATGCAGGCGGCGGCTTCTTCGCGCAAACGCCGGATCGCATCGCCGGCGCTCGTGAGCTGTGTGTACGCGAGCTGGCGGTCGTCACTGTTTTTCTGCAACGCGCCCTGAAGCACATCGTTCGCCATATCGGCGATGTTCATCTCGGCTTTTACTTGAATCTGCTTGTCGTTAACGCAGTTCAACTTGATGACGTCCTTGAGCTTGTGAGCCTGCTCCTTGAACGCCAACACCTTCTGACTGTCCTCGCCGATTTGCACGCGGAGCGTTGCCGCCTTCGTGGACATCTCGCTGACAGACAACGCGCGCGGCGTCGGCGCATCGGCGTGGAGCATAGCTCCGCCGCCAAGTGCGGCGACGAGTGTCATGCTGCGGGCGAGCGTCTTCATTGGCGAGCCTTTTTCAGAGGATACGGGCGAACCCGTAGTGAGTCAATCGAACCAGTCTGCCGGATCTTGGTGACCGCACCCTGTAGCAACGTTCACCTCGATCTGGCATGAACCCAGTGTTGCCGCTCGGCAACCAATCGCTGGCAATGCGGGTTTTTGTCCTAATTGTGCTGATCGTCGGGCTTGCCGGGTGTCCAGATAATCCGCCTGCGACATACCCGAGCAATCCAGCTGATTTCGACATGACGAAGCTCGTGCTCGGTCCGGGCGACAAGGTCGAGCTCAGCATCTATTACGGCGGCGGGAAGGAATCGAAGTCGACCTACACACTCGATTCTAGCGGTCAGCTCGAAGTGCAATACATCGGGTCGGTTGAGGCGGCCGGAAAAGACGCGAACCAAGTGAAAGACGAGATCCAGCGTCGGCTCGCCGACGGCTATCTGGTCAACCCCACAGTCGCGTTGTCGGTTGTAGAGCGCAACTCGCTGCACTGCTCGGTGTTCGGCCAAGTCGCGCACTCGGGCACGATCAAATTCACGCCGCACATGACAATCGTCGAGGCGATCGCGCAGAGCGGCGGGTTCGCACCGCTCGCACGCAAGAATTACGTGCAGGTCACGCGCACGCTTGGTAGCCACAAAGAGACGTATCAACTGCCCGTCGAGATGATCGGCGAAGGTAGACGGCCGAATTTCGAGATGCTCCCAGGCGATCAGGTTTTCGTCCCCGAGCGAACGTTCTAACGATGCGGCTACGTGATGGGGTGTCGGCGGGATTTGGAGTCGCCGCGACGGCCTTGTCGATCTTCGCGATCGCGGGGCGCGTGCGCGGAGCGCAAATCGCGATCGTGCTCGCGATCGCGGGTGCGCTCGCACCAATCGTCGCGTCGCGCCGTGTGCTCGGTCGATTCTCGCCGCTCGTCGTGCTCGCCGCGCTTGCCGCCGCCTTGACCGCGCTGCAGTTGGTCCCACTGCCACACGCGGCGCTCGATGCGTTGAATCCGACCTCGACCGCACTGCGCGATGACGGCGCCGCGCTTACAGGCATCTCGCCTGGTCATACGATCACGCTCGATGTCCCCGGCACACTGGGCGCGCTGATCTTCTTCATCGCGCTGCTGGGCCTCGCGATCGTCGCGCTGCGCGTCGCGACATCGCAAGCTGGCCGCTACCGGCTCGTTGCGCTCGTCGCACTGTTGTGCGTTGCATGTGCGCTCGTCGGCGGGATTCACAAGTTGTTCGATCTCGTCGACGTGTACGGTCTTTACGGCGACACGGGCGGTCAGCAACTGCTCACACCACTGATCAACGGCAATCAGAGTGCGTGTTTGATGGCGGTCGGAACCACGCTGTCGATCGGGCTTGTGGTGCACCCGCACCAGAAGTCATGGCTGCGCGCGACATGGCTCGTGTGCGCTTTGGTGTGCGCGCTCGCGTGCTTGATGACGCTGTCGCGCGGTGGCGCGCTCGCGCTTGGGGTCGGCGGCTTCGTCACGATCGCAGTACTCGTCGCGCAGCGCTTCGTTGCAAACGACACCCCGCGGCGGCGACGCGCGAGTTTTCTGTCGAGCTCGCTACCGATCGGCATCGTATCGGTTTGCGCCGTGATCGTCGTGCTCTACGCGAGCGCTGGTGGCGTCAAGGATCAGTTCACGCACACATCGTTCGACGAGCTACACGCACCACGCAGCAAGTTCGCTGCGTGGCGCTCCGCACTCGAGCTCATCAACGAATCGCCGTGGGTCGGCGTCGGTCGAGGCGCGTTCGAGCCAGTATTCCAACGCGTGCACCCCGCGAGCGGTTACGCGACGTACACGCACCTTGAAAACGAATATTTGCAGGCCGTCGTTGATTGGGGTGTGCCCGGCGCGCTGCTGCTCTCATTCGTCACGATCTGGCTGGTCGTACTCGCGCTCCGCCGATGGCGTGACGGTCCGCTCGCCGCTGGCGCGCTCGGTGCGCTCGCGGCGGTCTTGTTGCAAAGCAACGTCGACTTCGGCATCGAGTTTTTCGGCCTCGCCGCGCCGATGACCGTGGTCGCGGCGACACTCGTCTACGTGCCGTTGCGTGAGACCACGCCGCGGAATCTCGTCGCGACGCGCGTAGTTCGCATCGCGCACGTTGCCGGGCTAATCGTCGCAGCGGCGTTGCTCGGGACCAACATCACGACACCGATCTCCGAAGACCACCGCCTGCTCGAAACGCGCACGATTGTCTCGGCCGAAGAGCTGCAAGGGACGCTCGCGCGCCATCCGTTCGATTACTACGGTTACGCGCGGCTCGCGGAGTCGATGATGCGAGCGAATCAGCCCGGCGCGGTGCGGTTGCTCAACCACGCGCTCGTGCTGCATCCGACCGATGCCGGCTTGCACCTCGCGGCCGCGCGCATGCTGCTCGCCGCGAAGCACGCCGATCAAGCTGCGATCGAATACGCGGCCACGCTGCCGGCTGCGCGCGATCAGCGCCGGATTGTCGCCGAGATCGCACAGCGGCTTTCGCCCGAGATCGCGGCGACTGCGATCCCCGTCGACATTGAAATGCTCGACGCTTATCTCAAGTTGCTCATCGATCTGAAGCGCGACGACATCGCGATCGCGTGGCTCGAGCGCGTCGTGCTGCTCAAGCCGCAGGCGCTCCACGCGTGCGAACGCCTGTTCACGCTCGCGACGGAGCACGCGGATCTCGCCGCAATCGACGCAGTCAAGCAACGGTGCCCCGAGTACCAACCAAGCCAAGAAGACCGGCTCGCGCTTGCGAAGCTTCTGCATGCAAAGCAAGCCGATGCCGCCATCGTTCCTTTGCTCAGCGACGTCGAGTCGTGGCAAGGCAGGAGCGACGAGAAGATCGACGCGTGGCTTCTGTTATGCGAGGCGCAGATCGCGCTTGCGAGGTTTGGCGATGCCAAGCATTGTTTGCGACAACTCGATGGCACGGGCATCGTGCCGCAAGAGTTCGCTGCGCAACTAGCCGAAGCGCTCGAGCGCGCCGATGAAGGCGAGCGCGCAGGAGGCCACAAGTGATTCGAACCGCGCTAGCGCGTCTTTACTCGCGAGTCGTTGACGAGCGCACCGGATCCGGTTGGCGCATTCCTGCGCTTGATGGCCTTCGCGGCGTCGCGGCTTTGATGGTGCTCGTCGCGCACACGCGTCAGCAGACAGTGCCCGACGACTCGCCGATCTGGGCTCCAATCGAACGTGGTGGTCTCGGCGGAGTCGTGTTGTTTTTCGCGTTGTCGGGATTCCTACTCTACCTGCCGTGGTTGCGTGCGACCGTCGAGCACAAACCACCTCCGCGATTTCGCCAATATGCGATTCGGCGCTGTCTGCGGATCATGCCGGCATACTACTTTTCGGTGATCGTGCTCGCGATAGTACGCGTCACGATCGGTCACCGCGATCCGATCGGCTTTCTGCCGCTCGCACTCCATTTCGTGTTCTTGCAATCGCTGATGACGCCGATCCAGAGCGTTTACTGGACCCTGCAAGTGGAGGAGTTTTTCTATTGGCTGCTTCCACTCTTGCATCGCTTCATTGAGCGTTGGGGCATCGCGTTACTCTTTGGCGCGACGGTCGTACTCAGCACGGCGTGGGGTTTCACCTCGTTCTTGCTCCCCGAAGACAAGCGCGGAATCTGGATGGTCGAGACGCCGTTCTATTTGCCCGCGTTCGTGCTCGGCATCACCACCGCGATTGCTTGGAAGAAGAAGTCGACGCCGGGCCGAAGCTACGTGTGGCTGGGGATCGCGACATATGTAGCGATGGCGCCTTTGCTTTACCATTTCGCGCGCGACGAGGCGGTCCTCACGCCGGTCACCGAGCTCGCGATCGCACCAGCAGCATCGGCTGTCGTGCTCGGCGTCGCACGCACAGGCAACCGCTTCCTAGAGCATCCGATCATGCGATTCCTCGGTGCGATCTCGTTCAGTCTGTATCTCTGGCACCAAGCGATTCTTCGCGCCGTTCCCGTCCCACACTCGATCGTTCACTCATTTCTGCCGCGTCTCGGCTTCACGCTCGCGCTCTCGATTCCCGTCGCACTTGCGAGCTACCTGTTCGTCGAGCGCCCGTTTCTCAAGCTACGACCAACTCACTCGTAACGCTCGAGCGCACGCACCAGCCAGCCGCGATTCGGCGCACGCGACGCCACCGGCGCGAGCAACGCGTCCGCCGCCGCGCGATCGCCGGTGATCGCGAGCAGCGCCGCGTGCTCGCAGATCGCGTACGTCGCGAAGAACGGCACGTGATACGCGGCGTAGAAATCGACCGGCGCGGTGTACGCGGCTTCGTCGACGTTCGCTTTCACCGGCACCGCGTCGACGACGCAGCCGCCGGCGAAGAACTGCGCGCGGGCTCGCACGAGCTGGGCGAGCGATTTCGGCGAGCCGTATGCTGGGTCGGTCGGCGTCGCTTTCGCGGCGAGCTCGTCGAGCTGGGCCGCGATCGCGTCGGCGTGCGCGGGATCGAGCACGCCTGCGACGAACAAGCACGCGCCGCGTTCGGGCGCGGTTGCATCGCTGCCGCCGGCAAGGCACGGCGCGACCGTGGTCATCGCCGCGTCGCGGTTGCCGGCGATCCATCGCAGCAAGCCGAGCGCAGCGCGCCGCAACGGCCGGCGCGACGCGTTCGCGCGGGCGAGCGATTGCGTGTAGAGCTCGATCGCGCGCGCAAGGCTGGCGTCGTCGCGTTGCGAGCCCGCGAGCGCTTTCATCGCGTAGACCTTGCCGAGCCCGGCGAGCGTGTCTTCGCCTTCGTTGAGGCGTGCGGCATCTTGGGCGGCGGCGAGCGCTTCGTCGAGCTTGCCGGCGGCGGCGAGCGTGGTCGCGTAGACGCCTTCGGCATCGGCTTCGCCGGGGAAGCCGTCGCGATACAGCGTGCCGACGCGCAAGGCCTCGCTGGGATCGTCGAGGTAGAGCAGCACGCCCGAATCGTGGTCGTAGATGCGGCCGCGAAATTGTTTGGCGGGCGTCGCGATCAATGCGGCGTATTCGTCGCGCGCGGCTTCGTAGCGGCCGGAGCGAAAATCGAGCTCGGCGGACCAGAACGCGAGCTCGCGATCGCGATCGGCGGTCTCGCTTGCAAGCGCATCGTGCGCGGCGCCTGCACCGCGCTCGGCGTATGCGATGGCGGCGACGAGGAGCGCGTGATCTTTGCTGCGATCGCCGGCGCGTGCGACCGCACGCTTCGCCGCGGCGAGTGCGGCGTCGCGATCGGTTGCGGGCGCATCGCCGAACAACAACATGTACGCGTTCGCGCGTGGATGATCGGGCGCGATGCGCAGCGCGGCGCGCAGCGACGACAATGCCTTGTCGTTGTAGAACAGGTCGTATTCGTCGAGCGCGCGCGCGACATACGCGTCGCCGGGCCGATCCGGAATCACGCGCGTTCGCCACCACACGAGCGACGCTGCGAGCGCGATGATCGCCACGGCGGCGATCCAGCGCCAGCGCTTCGACGGTGCCCGCGCGGCCGCGATCGCATCGCGCAACGCGCGCATCGACGGATAGCGATCTTTCGGTTCTTTCTCGAGTGCGCGGCCGACGATGCCGCGCACGCGTTCGGGCAGCTTGCCGAGTGCCGGCGAGCCGTTGAGGATTTGCTTGAACAGCGCGTCGACGGTGGTCGCGCTGTACGGCGGCGCGCCGGCCACGATCTCGTACGCGAGCACGCCGACGGAGAAGACTTCAGAGCGCGCGCCGGGTTCGGCACCGGCGATCTGCTCGGGCGCCATGTACATCGGCGTGCCGAGCAGCGCTCCGTCGGTCGTGTGATAGAGCGTCGCGTCGTACGCGATCTCCTCGCGCGATTTGCGAGGCTCGGGAACGAACGGCTTCATCGACGTCATGGAGCCAGCGGCGTCGTGTTCTTTCGCGAGCCCGAAGTCGAGCACCTTGATCGAGCCGTCGGCGGTGACCATCACGTTCGCGGCTTTGATGTCGCGGTGCAGGATGCGGCGCGAATGTGCGGCGACGAGCGCGTCGGCGATCTGCTCGATCCAGCGCAGCCCCGTCGCGAGGTCCGGCTTGCCTTGCTTGCGCAAGATCTCGGCGACGGTGCGGCCGTCGACGAGCTCCATCACCAGGATGTCACTGCCGGCGTGCTCGATCACGTCGTAGAGCGTGACGACGTTCGCGTGGCGGATCGCGGCGGCCGCGCGCGCCTCGCGCAACATGCGTGCGCGCCGCTCGGGATCGCTCGCGAGCTCGGCCGGCAAGACTTTGAGCGCGACCTGGCGATCGAGCCGCTCGTCGCGCGCGCGCCACACCTCGCCCATCGAGCCCTTGCCGAGCTGGGCGATGAGCCGATACGGCCCGAGCAAGTCGCCTGCATCTGCCATCAGTACGTCAACTGGTTCACGACGTAGTGCTTGTCGACGGCGAGCGGCTGGTCGTAGACCTCGTGCGCGTAGAGATAGCGATAGCGCGCGTAGTTTTCGGTGACCTTCTTCATGTACTCGCGCGTCTGCGTGTACGGCACGAGCTCGACGAGCTCGTCGATGTCGCGGTCGCCGTTGGTGTCGAGCCACTTCATCACGGGGCGCGGGCCGCTGTTGAACGAGC